>JAXDIC010000345.1:0-24977 GCA_034664185.1 Thermoleophilaceae bacterium | reverse complement strand
GGATGCCGATTATCTGGAGATGGCCCACTTCTTCGCTGCGACCAGAGTGCGGGGGCCGGCGGTGCTCGCCCCCATAGCGGTCCTGCTCGCCCTCGCGGCGACGGACGCGTCGGCGCAGCTTCCCAGCCTGCCCCAGGTCCACCTGCCGCCGGCGACGCCGGCTCCCGTGCAGCACGCCACCGCTCCGGTCGTGAACGCGGCCAACGGGGCGACGGGTCAGGTCAACCGGACCGTCAACACCGGCTCGGGCAGCGGTGGCTCCGGTGGCTCGAGCGGCACGCCCGGAGGGAGCAGCGGGTCGACGGGGTCGAGGTCGAGCGGCGGCGGCGCGACGTCCGGGGGGACCGGGCGCCGGACCACCACCGCGAAGCGCCGCAGGGCCGCGGCGCGCGCACGCGCCCGGCGGGCGGCGGCACGGCGCACGGCGGCGCGCCGGCGTGCGGCAGCGGCAGCGGCCGCGAGGGCGCGGGCCAACCGGCCGGCCCAGCGGACGTCGCCCAAGAAGCCGTCGAGCGGCACCCCGGGCGTCCTGCGTCCGATCCGCGACATCGTGAAGGTCATCCCGGGGCCGGTGAAGATCCTGATCGGCGTCCTGGCCATCTTGGCCATGGCGTTCTTCGTGCGCTCGTTCCTGATAGGCAGGCGGGCGCAGCGACTCGAGCGCGACCGCGAGGAGCTGCTGGGGGACGTGGGGCTGCTCCAGCGCGCCCTCCTGCCCGAGGTGCCCGACCGCATCGGCACGCTCGAGGCATCCGTGTCCTACCGTCCCGCCGACGGCCCCGGCGCCGGCGGCGACTTCTACGACGTCTTCGAGATGGAGGGCAAGCGCGTAGGCATCATCGTGGGCGACGTCTGCGGCCACGGGCGCCAGGCGCTGGCCGTGACGGCGCTGATGCGCTACTCGCTGCGCGCATACCTGAACGCCGGCGGCGAGCCGCGCACGGCGCTCCAGATCGCCGCGCGCGCACTGGACAACGAGACGCACGTGGAGCTGACCACCGTCGTGCTCGCCGTGTACGACCAGGGCGCCGGCACCTTGAGCTACGCCTGCGCCGGGCACGAGCCGCCGATCCTGCTCGGCCTGCCGGCCCACACGCCGGTCACGGTGGGGTCCTCGCCGCCGATCGGCGCTGGCATGGACACCGGGTTGCGGCAGACGACGGTGTCGTTGCCGCCCGGGTCGTCGGCGTTCTTCTTCACCGACGGCCTGGTGGAGGCGCGGCTGGGTGACGGCCTGCTGGGCCGAGCGCGGCTGGCGGAGATCGCCGCCGAGCTGGATGGCCACGCCCACGCCGAGGAGCTGCTGGGTCGCATCGCCGAGGAGGCCGATCGCGCGCCCGACGACATGGCCGCATGCATAGTGCGCGCCACCGACGACGCCAGGCAGGCGGCGGGCATCCGCGTCGAGGACCTGGAGCTGGAGGGCGTTCCCGCCGACGAGGAGCGTGCCCGCGGCTTCCTGAAGGCCTGCGGCATGCCGGACGCGCAGGCCGACACCGCGCTTCGCTCCGCGGCCGGGGCGGTGGCGGAGTTCGGCGGCGCGATCCTGCGCGTTCACCTTGACGCCGGCGAGGGCCGCGTCGAGGTGGTGCCGCGCGAGCCCACCCTGGGGCTGACCGGCAACGGCACCAACGGCTCGCATTCCGCGTCGCGCCTGCCAAGCACGCCGCACATCTCGCTCTAGCGCGCCCGCACGCCAGATTGCGACGCTGGCGTCATCTGATCCGTTGGGGTACTTTGGATACCCCAAAGGAGGCTCATTTTGACGAGATTGCTGACGAAGGTCGCCGTCGTCGCAACGTTCGCCGCTCTGGCGTTCGCCGCAACGGCGCTGGCCAACACGCTGCACTACGGCGATGCCCACAGGCTCGCGGTCAGGCTGGCGGTGAAGCAGACGCACGTGAAGAACCATCCGGTCGATCGCTGGCACATCTCCGGCGCGACGCGGAGCGGTCCGCACCAGATCGCGTGGGTCTACACGGTGGACTACTCAGACGGCACGCTGTGCGACGGGGAGTTGGTCGTGCGCCTGTCGCATTCCACCGGAGTGGGAAGGGCATTCTTCCGGGACGTGCACTGCGAGCACTGACGCTGAGCTAGCTGGCGGCCAGCGCGCCGTCCAGGTAGTCGCGCCACTCGCGCTCCACGTCCGGTAGGGGCCTCTCGAACGCGCGCTCGATCGCCGCCACCGCACCGGCGGGGTCGAGCCGCGTTACGAGGTCCACGCAAGCATTGGACCCGGCGCTTCGCTCCAGGAGGCCCAGCACGGTGCCGCCCAGCAGCATTGCGTCCCGGGCGTCCGGCGGGAACGCCGGCCGGCCTCCCTCGCGCAGTCGCCTGGCGATGGCGGCTCGCAGGTGGCGCAGCTGCCCCGAGAAGTGCACGGCGGCCCCCTCGCACAGCCACGCCCAGCGTATGTAGCGGCTGAAGCTGCGCGTGGTGAACGGCGGCGGGAAGAGCCGGTTGTTGGCCGCCACCACCAGGTGGGCGTACTCGTGCAGCGGCGCCAGGAGCAGCGCCTCGCGGGAGCCCTCCACGCGCGACGCGCGAGCCGCCAGCGCAGCGGGGGAGAGCACGTGGATCTCCCCGCTGGAGAACCACCCCGCCATGTAGCGCCGCCCGGCCGGGGCGGTCATGACGCGGGCCAGCGGCAGCCACGGGTGCGCCAGGGCCAGCGCGGCCGGGTGTGCGTGCATCACGACCGAGACGTCCCCCGGCGTGACCTCGAACAGCCGGTCGAGGCGCGAGCGGAACTCCTCGAGCCGCTCGAGCGTCGCCTCGGCGGCGTCAGCGTCCTCGGACTCGTGACGGGCCGAGAACGAGAGCGAGTCGGTCTCGACCCAGGCCACGCTCAGCGGTGACCGCGGCCGCGGCGCGTGTGCGGCTTGCCCTTGAGGCAGCCGTTGAAGCGGCGAACGCTGATGGTCTCGCGTCCGTTGCTCTGGAACGTCTCGATCCGCACCGTGAACCTCTTGGTGGGCAGCTTCTTCAGCACCACCTGGCGGATGTCTCTCCCGCGGCGGTGCAGCCTGCGCCTGCCGTTCACGTACGCGTAGACCTCGACGGCGCGGGCATGGCGCGAATGGTGCACCCGGAACCTGAACTTGCGCCGGTCCAGGCAGGGACCGCCCTTCGAGGTCTGCACCGTGATGGCCGGCGCGGCGGGCGTGACCGGCTCGATCAGGAGCACCTTGGCCAGGCCCTTGCCGGGCACCGTCACGTCGATCCCATCGGTCAGCTCGGCCGAGCTGGCGGTGGCCACCTGCTTCCCGTCCGTCGCCTCGAAGAGGCGGAACCGCAGGCCCGGCCTGACGCCCACCAGCGCGATCCGCTTGACGCCCTCGGCCGATCCCTGCCGGAAGGCGAGCAGGGCGCCGCGCTGGGCGTCGGTGTCCCACTCCTGAAGGGCGGTCCAGCCGCCCTTCAGAGGGTCGTCCAGCAGTGGGTGCGCGGCCAGCGAGAACGAGTCGCGGTGCGCCTTGAAGAACGTCATCCAGCGCGCGGCTGTGCTCACGACCGCGTCCGGCAGCTTGCGCGGGTCGTTCCAGAACGTGATCGCCGACGGCAGGGCCGCGGCCATCAGCATGTCCACGTTCTCCTTCTTCCACGAGTCGCCGCCCAGCAGGTGCTGGCCGATCGCGTAGGTCGGCACGTAGGGGCTCAAGCTCCAGAGGTTGTGCAGCAGGTGCGTCGAGTCCGGGTACCCGTTCTGGAACCAGGTCGGCCCGCGGGTCGTGGACTCGAACGGGAACATCCGGTAGTCGTTGGTGTCGTCGATCTGGAAGGTGACGTCCGGGTAGTCGGCGCGCAGGCGGTCGATCATGGCCACGAAGGCGTCGTGCTGCTCATAGAGGTCGTTCTGGCCCGGGCAGTCGAGCCAGACCATGAAGTCGAACTTGAAGTAGCGCGCGTGCCAGTTCACGATCGCGTCGCGGATGCGCGACTCGAGGTGGGGGAAGACGGCGTTGCCCCACGGGCCCAGGCCGGCCTCGTTCGAGCCCTGGTTGGTGGTCTGGCCGCTCGGGTCGGCGGCGTTCTGGGCCACCAGCGGGTCCGCGATCGGGTGGCACGCCCAGTCCGGGTGCTGCTGGAAGGTGGCCGACGACGGGTGGAACTCCAGCGGGCTCATCCACAGGCCCAGCTTCATCGGCGCGATCGACGAGCGGACGGCCTGGAACGTGGCGTCGGGGAAGCGCGGCGCGAACTTCACCGGGTCGGTCGCGTTGCGCGGCTCGGGGTACTGGGGCGAGTCGGGCTGCCAGTCGCCGTCGCGTGACGCCCAGCCGTCGTCCAGCACGAACGTCTCGACGCCCAGCCGCCTGGCGATCGGCGCGATCTGCTGCACGGCCTGGAAGTTCATGTCGTCCTTCGATCCGGTGGAGTGCTGGTTGCCGTCGACCTTGTCGGAGTTCCAGGCCACCGTGTGCTGGTAGGGCGGGGTGCGGTGGTCGGCCAAGTAGCGGTGCCACTGCCAGCCCTCGTCGGCGCCGCCGGTGGCCAGGCCCACGAACGTCGCTTCCAGCGCGAACGGCTGCCCGGGCCTGAGCGTGCGCGTGCGCCCGCCGCCCGAGCTGGGGTTCTCCACGTGGATCTGCTCCTCGAACGGGCCGAGGTCGAGCACGTCCTTCGTGTAGTCCACGCGCACGCCGGCCACCGACCCGTCGTAGAAGGCGCGCGAGGAGGGCAGGTCGTTGCGCTCGAGCACCGCGAACAGCGTGCGCCCGGACGCCCGCGCGTCCATCCACTCCGCGTTGGCCTCCACCGGGGAGCCGGCGGCCGCGTTCACGTCCTGGCGGAAGTCGCCGGCCTGCGAGTAGCCGACCCAGAGCGGGGGGCCGTTCCAGGCCGGGTCGCGCCAGTCGCTCCCGGCTCGGAAGTTGTGCAGCGCGGGCGTGACCCGGCCCACTCCGGCCTGGTCCAGCGTGGCCGCGCCGAGGACGAGCGGGGTGGCCGAGGTGAGGGTGGTCTGCGTGCGGAAGCCGGCCACGCCGGGGTAGGCCTCCGCCACGCGCGTGGCCGTGATGCCCGCGGCCGGACCCGACCCGGCCAGCGTCATCGTCACGCGCACGCCGCCGCGCGCGAGCCGCGCGAGCGCCACCGACCCCACCGCGAAGCTGTCGCTGCCGATCCGCGCTCCGCCCACCTCCAGCACGAAGTCCGGGGTGTTGCGGCTCCACGTCCTGCCGCCGTCGCGCTTGTCGATCAGCGCGGCGGTTCGCAGCGGCGCGCGCGACCAGTCGCGCTCCACCACGCCGTTTCCGAGCACCACGCCGGCGCCGTCGTATGACGCGTAGACGTCCCCGGACGACAGCGACCCGGTGGCCGCGTGCGCTCCCGCCGGGAGCGTGCAGGCGGCGGCGAGCACGACCAGCGCGCACATCGGTGTCGTCCACACGCGTCGCATGCCCCCGCGCCCCGGAGTATGGCCCCTCAGCGAGCGCGGTGCTGGATCTCGACCGCCTGCTGGAACGTCGGGCGGTTGATCCACTCGATCAGCGGCTGCGTGACCGCGCCCAGCGGGCGCTGGCGCACGGCGTCGTAGCACCACTGGTCGCCGTCGTTGCATGCCGGGTCGCCGTGATAGACCTGGGTGGCCGGGATCTTGATCGCCTGGGCGAGCGTGCTGGCCAGCAGGGCCCGGCAGCGCTTGCGCGAGCCCTTGCCGCAGTACGTCCTCGAGTAGCGGCCCTTCACGGGCTTGTGCAGCACCTGGCGCAGGTCCTTGTTGATGTACCCGTACCAGCCGTCGTCGTACGCCGAGCCGAGGTGGTCGCCGTGGTTGTTGGGCGCGTTGTCGACCTCGTTGATCGAGTTGATCTGCTTGAAGATGTCGCTGCCGATCGTGGGCTGGAACTCCGCGCTGACCCACAGCGGGAACCACGCGTCCATGATCCGGACCGCGTTGGACTGGTCGTACACGCCGTCGTGGTTCAGGTCGCGACGGTGGGATCCGCCCGCGCTCCACGCCCTGAGCTGGGCGATCGCGCCCGCCAGCGCCGGGTCCTTCTGCTTGCCCAGGATCTTGAGCGCCCAGGGCAGGTCCTTGTCGCCGCGCAGGTCGGCCGTGCCGCCCTGCTCCATCGCCGATATGAGATCCGTCAGATTGGTCTTCTTCGAGCCGGCTATCAGGCGCTGGATGCGGTCTGACAGGAGCTGCGAGCGGTAGACCGACCCGTAGCTCCAGGTGGCGTCGGACGAGCGGTAGCCGTGCGCCTGCTTGTTGTTCCAGCTGGTGAGGAACCGCTGGTCGATCGTCTGCGGATGCTGCGAGAACGGCGTCTGGGTCTCGGTCAGGTTGTCCGGGTTCCAGTTGCGCCATTCGAACTTCGGCGTGCCCCAGACGGGGAAGTTCGGGTCGGTGCCCTTGCCGCGCACGGGGTTGCCGCCGGAGTTGAAGTAGGCGTCGTGCTTGTCGTCCACGTACAGCCAGTTGAACGTGTAGCTGATCTTGCTTGCGGCGTGCTGGAAGCCCTGTGGCGAGGCCATCTGCGCGGGGTCGTTGAACGCGATGAAGCCGAGCGCGGAATCGACTTCGTGCATGTATGTGGAGCGGAGGCTGGTGTACACGACCGGCTTGCCCTTGATGGTGGCGCGGGCGATCACGATCCCGAGCGCGGTGATCTGCGCGTGCAGCGTCTCCGAGCCCGGCGGTGTCTGGTCAGCCGCGTTCGGCGTCCAGCTGTTCGACCGCACCCGGTCCTCCATCTGGCGACACGTGCCGCGATACATGTAGTGGTCCGACTGGAGGGTCGGCGCGGACCCGTCGGCGTTGCACAGGGGCAGCGCGAAGGTGTCGACGATGTCGTTGCCGGCCGATGTCGCGCTCCACGCGTAGTCCCGGCCGCGGCCGAGCTCCACGTACTGGTTGACGCCCGGGAAGGAGGCGCCACGTGCGTCGATGCCCGGCCCGCCGTTCGCCGGCGCGTGCACGTCCTCCTCCATCAGGATCTGGGGAGCGAAGTAGCCCGTCTGCGGCCCGAACACCGCCAACGGGTGCCCGGACTGCGACTCGCGACCCGACACCACAAGGGCGTTGGAGAGCTTCTTGGGCAGGCATACGAGCGCGTCGCGCCGGCAGGGGTTGACCGGCGCGGCCGCGGTACCGGCGGCGCTGGCGCTCCCCGAGCTCCCCGTGCCCTGGACCGGCTGGTACTTCAGCGTTCCTGGATCGGGCATCGCGAGGCTTCCCTTCGCCGGCTTCTTCGGCGGGACCTCGTAGGGGAAGTTCTTGCGGTCCACGGTCGTAGGCGCCTCAGGGTCGTTGGCGGAGCGGAAGTCCTTCCACGAGGCGCGGCCCTTCTTCTGGCCGAGGCGCTTCTGGAGCGCCTGGAAGACCTGGGCCGAGGCCAACTCGTTGCCGCCGCCCTTGCCGAAGATCCCGCCGACCAGCGCGGCGGTGGCGATGATGTCGCGCGTGTTCCACGGCGTGGGGCCGCTCGGCTGGCCGATTGCGGGGTACTCCCCGGGCATCTTGGTCGGGTCGAGCTGCGCCTCGGCGATGTACTTGTTGATCCCGGCGACGTAGTTGTTGGCGTCGTCCACGACCTGCTGGCCGGCCTGGCCGTACAGCTTGGGGAGCTGGTCGATCTGACGCTGCAGGTCGGCCTCGGAGTACGGCGCGATGGCCCACTCCGAGTAGTCCATGTCGCGGTTGCCCTGCGAGCCGCCTGCGAAAGCGGAGAGCTGCGCGCGTCCCACGTGCCGCAGCACGTCGATGAAGAAGAGCCGGTCCTCCGCGGCGACATAGCCCATCCCGAACATCGCTCCCTGGCGGGTCGACCCGTAGATGTGCGGCACGCCGAACCCCTTGTCGCGCACGATCGTGACGTCGTTGTTCGGGCTCGGGCTGTAGGTCCGCGCGATGTCGCCCGGCTTGGCGCCGAAGGTGGCGTCCTTGTAGTACTTGGACAGGTCCTGCGACCTGAGGCCCGGCACCGCGTACACCAGGTTGCCGTACATGCCCAGCTGGTCGTTGTTGTGGGGCGGCCGGGCGCCGTTCGCCTCGAACTGGAGCAGCTGAAGGCCGTTGTCCAGGCCGTTCTGGCCCGAGGGCAGGATGTTCATGAAGCCGCCGCCGTCATTCGCCCCGTACGGAGCGGGCGTCGGCACGGCGGCGACAGCGGGCCCGCTCGTGACGAGCGCGGCGGCGAACACGGCGAGGAGGAGCGGACGGAGACGTCCCACGTCGGGCGCACCTTACCCCCGCTGGGGCAGCGGGGCGCCGGCTGCCCTAAGCCAGGACGGGCACGGCGTCCGAGGCGATGGCCTCGATCTGCTCGGCGGCGCGGTCGAACTCCTCGTCGCTGAGCACGGGCGTGCCCTCGAACGGCAGCTCGCGGTGTAGCTCCAGCCACGAGCGGCAGCCCAGATACTCGTCGCGGACCTTGACGGTGACCGGACGCGGGATGCGGTAGGTGCGCAGGAGGATCACGTGCAGCGGGTGGCGCCTCTTCCAGGCCAGGCGCTTCTCCGCGTAGTCAGTGGTCCACACGTAGTAGGGCGCCAGCGCGTCGACGGCGCGCGGGTCGGTGATCAGGTAGCTGGCGGCCACCTCGGCCCAGGCCCGGATCCGGACCCGGTCGGGCTGGGGGATGCCCCCGTCGCGCGTGAACACCGAGGCGGGCGGCTCGCCGTCCGACCAGACGCCCTCCTCCAGCGCCCGGCCCAGCTCGGGCCGGTGCGATTCGCGCACGTGCTGGCCCTGCTGGTGGTCGAACGTGGGGTACAGGAAGAAGCGGTCGTGTTCGATCTCGAAGTGCCGGTTCTCCTCGCGGATCCCCCCCTTTCGGAGGGTGATCAGCTGCTCGCCCTCGGCGAGGGCGCGCACGGTTAAGGCCCATTCTTTGAAAGCGATCGGCATACGGAGGGAGCATGGCGCGCCACGAACTGCCTTCGGCGGAGTGATGGCGCGAGCCGCGATTCTTAACGGATCGCTACCCGTTTTTCAAGGTCGGGAAAACCTAGCTGGCGCCGGAAAGCCGCTCTGTGACCTGGATCACCGCTGCAAAATCCACATTTCCGAGCCCCTCGGACTCTGCCTGCGAATAAAGCTCCGCGGCCCGCTCCGCCAGCGGCGACTGCACTCCCAGCGCCCGCGCCTCGGTCAGGTAGTGGCGAACGTCCTTGAGCATGTGGCCAAGCTTGAACAGCGGGTCCAGGTCCCGGTCCAGCATCGGCCGGGCCTTGAGCTCGAGCATCGTGGAGTTGCCCGACCCCGCCCCGACGACCTCCAGCAGCGCGTCCGGATCGAGGCCCGCGCGGCCGGCCAGGACCAGCGCCTCGGCCACCGCCTCGGCGTTCACGGCGGCCAGGGTGTTGTTGATCAGCTTGACCATCGACCCGTGGCCCTGCGGGCCGGCGTGGACGATCAGCTGGCCCATGGCCTCGAGCGCCGGGCGGGCGCGCTCGAGGTCCTCGCTCTGGCCGCCCACCATGATCGTCAGCGTGCCGTCCTCGGCCTTCGGCCGCGAGCCGGTGACCGGGGCGTCCAGGAAGCCCGCGTGGCGCTCCGCGCGCAGGCGCTCGCCGATCGCGCGCGAGGCGGTGGGGGAGATGGTGGACATGTCCACGGCCACGTCGACCATCGAAAGCCCCTCGGCGGCCCCGTTCGGGCCGAATAGGACCTCCTCGACCTGGGGAGCGTCGGGCACCATCGTGATCACGACCTGTGCCGCCGCCGCGGCCCCCGCCGGGGTGCCGGCGACGTGCACTCCGTCGTGCTCCGCGGCGAACTTCTCGGCGCGCTGGCGGGTGCGGTTCCAGACGGTCACCTGGAACCCCGCCCGGACGAGGTTCGCGGCCATCGGGCGGCCCATGATGCCCAGACCGAGGAACGCGATCCGCTCGAGGGCTGCCATGGCGGGAGCCTACGCGCAGGCGCGGATCTTTCTGCGGCGATTTCAGTCCGACGTGGGACCTTTTTGGTCCGATATGCGGACCGAAAAGGTCCCAGGTGCGCTTTCGGCCACCTTTATTGCCGCTGTTCCCTCGTTCCTGACTATCCGACCGAGCCGTGACCACCGCCGCCCGGGGTCTCGATGCGCAGGCGCTGGCCCCTGCGCAGCGTGCCCATCGCCTTCGGCGGGAGCTCGTCGCCGTCCACGAGGTTGCGGCCCGGCTGGCCCGGCTCGCCCCCGTCGGCGCCGGCCGGCGGGTGCCGGCGCCGCTCGGTGAGCAGGGAGTAGCGCATCTCGTCCAGCGCCTCCAGCTCGCGCACCACGCCGTCGCCGCCGCTGTGACGGCCGGCGCCGCCCGAGTCGCGGCGCACCGAGTACTCGACGGCTCTCAGCGGGAACTCCAGCTCCAGCGCCTCGATCGGGGTGTTGAGCGTGTTGCTCATGGCCACGTGCACCGCGCTCGGCCCATCGGCGTCGGGGCATGCGCCCTGGCCGCCGCCGATGGTCTCGTAGTACGTGAAGTCGTCGTTGCCCAGGGTCAGGTTGTTCATCGTCCCCTGCCCGAGGGCGCGGCCGAACGCGGCCAGCACGAGGTCGGCCACCCGCGAGGAGGTCTCCACGTTGCCGGCCACCACGGCCGCGGGCGGACGCGCGTTGAGCACCGAGCCCTCGGGCGCGATCACCTCCACGGGCCGGTACGCGCCGGCGCACGCAGGGACGTCGGGGTCGGCCAGCACGCGCACCGCGAAGTAGCTGGCCGAGAGCGTGACCGCCAGCGGGCAGTTGAGGTTGCCGTCGTGCTGGTCGGCCGAGCCGCTGAAGTCCAGCGTCACGGAGTCGCCCTCCACGCGAGCCCGCAGTCGCAGCTCGAGGTCGCCCTCCGGCGCCTCCAGCACGTCGCGCGCCTCCCGCTCGCCGTCGTCCAGGGCCGCGATGGCGGCGCGGGTGCGCCGCTCGGCGTAGTCCATCGTGGCGCTCATCGCCTCGCGCAGGGCGTCCAGCCCGTGGCGCTCGGCCAGCTCGGCCATCCGCGCGGCGCCGGCGCGGTTGGCGGCCAGCTGCGCGCGCAGGTCCGCCACACGCTGGCGCGGCCCGCGCATGCGCGACACGATCGCGTCCAGCAGCTCACGGTCCAGCTCGCCCGCCCGCACGAGGCGCGACGGCTCGATCACCACGCCCTCGTCGTCCAGCGTGCGCGAGTCGGCGGGCATGCTGCCCGGCACGCGACCGCCCACGTCGGCGTGGTGGGCGCGGCTGGCCGCGTATCCGGTCAGCTCGCCGTCCACGTGGATGGGCGAGACGACCGTGATGTCCGGCAGGTGCGTGCCGCCGCGGTAGGGGTCGTTGAGGATCCAGGCGTCGCCCGCCTCGGGCCCCTCGGCCGCGACGGCCTCGACGGCCGCCGGCATCGCCCCGAGGTGGACGGGGATGTGCTCGGCCTGCATCGCCATCTGGCCACACGCGTCGAACAGCGCGGTGGACGCGTCGCGGCGCTCCTTCACGTTGGCGGAGTGGGCCGACCGGATGAGCACCACGCCCATCTCCTCGCATGCCGCGCGGAGCGCCCCGACCATCACCTGGAGGGTGACCGGGTCCATCAGTCCCGGCGCTCCATGACCAGCGTGCCGTCGTCGGCGGTGGCGCAGTGCCAGCCCGGCGGAACCATCAGGGTGGCCTCGGGCAGCTCCACGATCGCCGGGCCGCTCAGCTGGTCGGGAACGCCGCGCACCACCGTCGCGCTGGCCTGCTCGCCGTCGAAGGTCGCTTTGCGCTCGCCCTGCTCGCCGGCCTGGCCGGCGCCCGCGTCGGGCAGCTCAGCCGCGGGCAGCGCGACGGCCACGCGAATCGTGACCAGCTCCAGGTCGGCGTCGGCGTCGGAGTAGCCGTAGCGCTCCTCGTGAGCGGAGTCGAACGCACGGCGCAGATCGGCCGGGTCGGGCCGCGCCTCGCCGGCGATCGTCAACTCGAACGCCTGCCCCGCGTAGCGCAGGTCGTAGCCCGCGCGGACCTCGGCCTCGGACGCGTCCAGCTCGTCGCGGCCGCGCTCGGCCAGCCGCTCGACCACGGCCGCGGCGGCGTCGCCGGTCAGCTCCTCGCCAGAGAGCAGCACGCTCTCGACCAGGTCGCGCCGTGGCTCGGACGCGATCAGCCCGACCGCGGACAGGACGCCCGACTGCGGCGGAACGAGCACGCGCCGCATGTCCAGCTCGTCCGCGATCGCCGCGGCGTGCAGCGGACCCGCGCCGCCGAACGCGAGCAGCGCCAGGTCGCGTGGGTCGATGCCGCGTTCCACGGTCATCACCCGGACCGCGCGCGCCATCTCGGCGCTGGCCACCCGGACGACGCCCGCGGCGGCCTCCTCGGTGGACAGGTCGAGCGAGTCCGCGAGCCGCGCCACCGCGCGCTCCGCCGCACCGCGGTCCAGCTCGACGCCGCCCGCGAGCGGCGAATCCGCGTCGAGGTAGCCCAGCAGCAGGTTGGCGTCGGTCACGGTGGGCTCCTCTCCGCCGCGCCCGTAGCAGGCGGGGCCCGGGTCGGCCCCCGCCGAGCGCGGACCCACGCGCAGCGCACCGCCGGCGTCGCGCCACGCGACGCTGCCGCCGCCGGCTCCCACCGTGTGCACGTCCACCATCGGCAGCGCCAGGGCGCGGCCGCCCACCTCGCGTCCGCCGGTCTCCGCCACACGGCCGTCCAGGCAGACCGACACGTCGCACGACGTGCCGCCCATGTCGAGACAGACGGAGTCCGGCGCGCCCGCGCGGGCCGCCAGGCGAGCGGCGCCCACGGCACCCCCGGCGGGTCCCGACAGGACGGTCCACGACCCGTGCCGCGCGGCGGTGCCGGCCGCCACCGTGCCGCCGCCGGAGAGCATGACCTCCGGCAGGGGGAGGCCAGCCTCGCGCGCGCGCTCGCCGAGCCGCTCCAGGTAGCGCCGAAGCAGCGGCGACAGCGCGGCGTCCACGATCGTGGTCGCGCAGCGCTCGTACTCGCGGAAGACGCCGGCCGTGTCGTGGGAGGTCGAGACGTGCAGGTCCGGATCGCGCTCCGCGATCAGGCCGGCCACGCGGCGCTCGTGGTCGGGGTGGCGGAATCCCCAGAGCAGGCAGACGGCGGCGGCCTCGGCGTCGTCGTCCAGACTCCCGATCGACTCCCGCAGCGCCGGCTCGTCCAGCTCGCGCAGCACCCCGTCCGGCCCGCTGCGCTCCAGGACCGCCACGCGCAGCTCGGGTGCCACGAGCGGCGGCGGATGGCCGGCGCAGAGTCGGTAGAGCTCGGCCCGCGCCTGGCGGCCCAGCTCCTCCAGGTCGGTGAAGCCCGCCGTGGCGAACAGCGCCGTCTTGGCCACACGGCCCTCGAGCAGGGCGTTGGTGCCCACCGTCATGCCGTGCACGAATCGCTCGACCGCTCCGGCATCGGCTCCCGCTCGGTCGAGGGCGGCACGCACGGCGGCGATTACCCCCTCGGACTGGTCGTCGGGCGTGGTGGGGGCCTTCGCCGTGACCAGCCGCTCGCCGTCGAGCAGCGCGGCGTCGGTGAACGTGCCCCCTACGTCGACGCCGAGGAGCATCGTCGGCTGGCCGGAGGGCTCAGCTTGCCTCGACGCCGGCGCCCCGAAGGCGCTCCACGATCTCCTTCGGCGCCTTGGCCGGGGAGCCGGCGTCGAACGGCGGCTGCGGGTCGTACTCGATCGCCAGCTGGATCGACTGCGCCACCTCGCGACCGGCCACGCGGTCGGCCAGGATCAGAGCCATGTCGATGCCGGACGACACGCCGGCCGCCGTGATCACCTTGCCCTGCTCCACCACGCGCTCGAGCGTGGGCTCCGCGCCCAGGTCGGGGAGCATGTCGAGCGCGAGCCAGTGCGTCGTGGCGCGCAGCCCGCGGAGCACTCCGGCCGCACCCAGCAGCAGCGACCCCGTGCACACCGACGTGGTCCAGGTGCTGTGGCGGTGTGCGGTGCGGATCCAGTCGAGCATCGCGTCGTCGTGCATCAGCGCACGCGTGCCGAAGCCGCCGGGCACGACCACGATGTCGGGACGCGGCACGTCGGACAGGGCGTGGTCGGCGGTCAGCGCGAGCATGCCGTTCTGGGTGCGCTTGGGCCCTGGCTCCAGGGCCGCGAGCTTGACCTCCGCGTCCGGCAGGCGGCTGAGAACCTCGTACGGTCCGACGGCGTCGAGCGCGGTGATCGCGTCGAAGATCGGGATCGCGATCTCCATGCGATGGAGGCTACGCGAACAGACGAGAGGCGGCCCGAAGCCGCCTCTCGCTTCCCCCCGTCAACCGACCGGAGCCCGCCGCCATCCGGGCGGACGGACGCCGCTCAGGGGCCAGATCGATCTAGGCCGCGGCGATCTCCGCGAAGCTCTCCTCGAGGTGCTTGTGGGACGGGCAGTACTTGCTGCCGGGCAGCGGAACCCGCTGGCACGGCGTTCCCTTGCGCGTGCTGGCGTGACAGCACAGCGGGCTGCCGTCGATGGTCAGCCCCTCCTGCTCGCGCCGGGTGACGTACTCCGTGGCGACGCTCATGTAGCGGTCGACCACCCGGTAGACGCGCATCTGGCGCGTCATCGGGAAGTGGATCCGGATGTCGTTGAAAAGCGAACGCGCAGGGCGCGCGAAGTAGTGCCGGTCGCTGGCGAGGCGCGTGAAGGCACGCTCGCAGGCCTCAAGCAGGTCGCGACGAGCCCCGCACGACTCCGTCGTGCAATGGTCCTCGACGACCAATGGGCTCAGCTCGCGGTAAACAGCCCGACTGAACTGATACATGCTTCCCCTTCCCCTCTTCAACCACTGCGCCGGCATCCTGCGGCGATGGTCGAGTATTCCAACGACCTGCTAAGCCCTAACGAAGCGCGCGTTAAGCTCGCGTTAACCCCGTGCAGAGCGGAATCCCGGATCACCCTCCCCCCGTTTGGGGGTGCCACCGATTCAGCTCCAGACGGCCAAGCGCGGTACGTCGGTGCCCGTGATGGTCACGTGCCTGCCGTCAAGCGCGGGATCGGCCGCCGGGCGATCCTTGCGCTGGTGCGCCCCGCGGCTCTCCTCGCGGGCAAGCGCGGCCGCGGCTATGGCCCGCGCCAGCGGGAACGGATCGTCCAGCAGCGCGGACAGGCCCTCGGCGGTCCGCTCCAGTCCGGCGTCGCGCCAGAGGGCCTCGCGGGTGGCGGGCGGCGGGATCGGATCGGGACCGGCGCTGGGCGCGCTCACGCGGTCGGCCTCCGGGACCGGCCCAGCGGTGGCGGTGGCGGCCAGCGCCGCGCGCCTGCCGAACACGAAGCACTCGGCCAGCGAGTTGGACGCCAGGCGGTTGGCCCCGTGCAGGCCGTTGCACGCGCACTCGCCCACCGCCAGCAGGCCGGGCACGGACGACCGGCCCTCCGCGTCGGTGGCGATCCCGCCCATCGTGTAGTGGGCGGCGGGAGCGACCGGCACCGGGTCGCGCGCGGGGTCGAACCCCGCCCGGTGAAGCGCGGCGGCGACGTTGGGGAAGTGCGTCATGTCGATCGCCCGCAGGTCGAGGAGAACGCGGGATCCGGCCTCGGACGCCAGCACGTGCTGGATGGCCAGCGCCACCTGGTCGCGCGGCGCCAGCTCGTCCACGAAGCGCTCACCGGTGTCGTCGATCAGCAGGGCGCCCTCGCCGCGGATCGCCTCCGTGATCAGGAAGCCGTCGTGCGTGGCCGAGACGAGCGCGGTTGGGTGGAACTGGACGAACTCGAGGTCGGCCAGCTCCGCGCCCGCGTGCGCCGCCAGCGTCATGCCGGCGCCGACCGCGCCCGGCGGATTGGTCGTGCGCTGCCACAGCGCGGCGGCCCCGCCGGTGGCCAGGACGGTGGCGCCCGCCAGCACGTCCACCGCGCGCCCGCTCGGCCGCTCCGCGCGCAGGCCCACGCAGCGGCCATCGCCGCGCAGCAGGCTGCGCGCGGTCGCGCTCTCCAGCACCTCGACCCGCTCGTCCGTGGCCACACGCGCCGAGAGCTCGCGGGTGATCCGCCGGCCCGTCGCGCTCCCGCCGGCGTGCACCACCCGCCGCACCGAGTGGCCTCCCTCGAGCCCGAGGGCCAGCGCGCCGTGGCGATCGGCGTCGAAGCGGACGCCCAGCGACTCCAGGTCGCGCACGCTCTCCGGCGACTCCTCGCAGAGCACGCGGGCGGCGCTGATGCGGCACGCGCCGCGGCCGGCGGCCAGCGTGTCGGCCAGGTGCCGCTCCGGGGAGTCGTAGACGGCGAGGGCCGCGGCTATCCCGCCCTGCGCCCAGTAGCTCGCGGTCTCCGCCAGGGGCGAGCGCGAGACCAGCACCACGCGCGCACCCTCGCGCGCGGCCACCAGCGCGGCGTAGAGGCCGGCCGCGCCGGCTCCGACCACCGCCACGTCGGTGCGCAGCAGGGGTGTCTGCTCGCTCGACAAGCGCGGATTACCGTATCCCGCATCGGCGCGCCCATCTACTTCCGTCACGACTCGTCCGTCGAGCACGACACCGGTTCCCATCCCGAGGGCCCGGGCCGGATACCGGCGATCGAGCGCGAGCTCAGCTCCCGCGACTGGCTGGGGTACGAGCTGCGCGACGCGCCACAGGTCGGGATGGACGCGCTGGGCGCGGTGCATCCGGCGGCCTACGTGGACGAGGTGCGGCGGATGTCGGAGTCGGGCGGCGGGTCGTTCGACCCGGACACTGTGGCCAGCGCCGGCTCGTTCAACGCCGCGCTGCACGCGGCCGGCGGCGCCTGCGCCCTCGTGGATGCGCTGGTGTCTGGACAGGCTCCGGTGGGCTTCTGCGGCCTGCGCCCGCCGGGCCACCACGCCGAGCCGACGCTGGCGATGGGGTTCTGCCTCTTCAACAACGTGGCGGTGGCGGCCCGGCACGCGCTCGACTCGCTGGGGCTCGGTCGCGTCCTGATCCTGGACTGGGACGTGCACCACGGGAACGGGACCAACGACATCTTCCACTCCGACCCCGCCGTGCTGTTCGCCAGCATCCATCAGTCGCCGCTGTACCCCGGCACCGGGCCGCTCTCCGATGCCGGGTCGGGTCCGGGAGAGGGCTACACCATCAACCTTCCCGTACCGCCGGGCTCGGGCGAGGACGTGTGGCTGTCGCTGGTCGAGCACGTGGTGGCGCCGGCGGCCAGGGCGTTCGAGCCGGAGCTGGTGCTGATCTCCGCCGGCTTCGATGCCCACCGGGCGGACCCGCTGGCCGACTGCATGCTGGATACCGAGTCGTTCGCCCGCATGGCGCTCCAGGTGCGAGCCGTGGCGGACGGGCTCGGCGTGCCGGTAGGGGCGGTGCTCGAGGGCGGCTATGACCTCGACGCCCTGGCCGCCTCCACTGCGGCGGCGCTCGGGGCGCTGGCCGCGGGCGGACAGCCGCCGGCCGTCGAGCGCCACCCGATCGTCACGCGGGCGGCCGAGCAGGTCGGTCGCCACTGGCCGCTCGGGCCCTGATGCCTCGGCCGGGGCGAGCCCCGGTCAGCGCGATCCGCGCGGCTTGACGAGCTGCGCGTGGGCGCCGGGGAATCCCTGCTTGACGTAGCGCTGGGCGGCGGCGCGCGCGTCGCTGGCCAGGGTGTACTGGCCCGCGAACACGACCCACGGGCCGGGCACGCCCGGGTAGTCCTTGGCGCGCAGCACGCCGGCGGCGGCCCCCTTCTTGATGGCCGCGCGGGCCTTGGCCTCGGCCGCGGCGCGGCTCTTGGCCGTGGCCAGCTCCGCGGTGTACGCGCTCTTGCGCGCCGGCCACTTGGCGAGCGGGGTCGACTTGGTGGTGCCGCCGGGGGTCGGGACGGGCACGACGCCCCTCGAGCCGCCCGGTGAGGTCGTGGTGGTTGGCGCCGCGGTCGTGGTGCTCGGGGTGTTCGTGGTGGTGGTGGGGGCCGTGGGCAGCGCCGGCGAGCTGGCGGTCGTCTGCGGGGTGAGCGGCACCACGGTGCTCTTGCTCTTGCCCTTCTCGTGGGTCAGGTCGGCGACGGCGAAGCCGGCTCCGGCGCCGATCAGCAGGATGCCGAGCGCGGCGAGGGCGGCTGGCACGCGCCAGCTCGGCGGCCGCCGGTACGTCCGCCCCACGCGCGCCCCGCAGCGCAGGCAGAGCTCCTGACCGGGCTCCGCGACCTCGCCGCACTCCGGGCACGACACGCGGCGGTCGGCCGCCTGGGGCGGGGGAGGCGGCGCGGGCGGGCCGGTGGGCGCCGGAGCGCCGTGCCCCTGGGACTCGTCTGGCTGCGGCACGCGGCTACTGCCGGGTAGTCCAGGTTGCCGGCGGCGGGGCCGGGGTGGGATCCGGTACGCGCTCGGAGGCGCTCGGCGGCGGAGGCGCGGCCTGTACGCGGTCCGCCGGGCTTGGGGGCGGAGCCGCGGCCGGCACGCGATCCCCCGGGCTCGGCGGGGCAGGCGTGGCCGCCACGCGGTCCGCCGGGCTGGGCGGCGCCGCGGCGATCGGGCGACCGACCGGCGCCGCGTGGCCGTTGCGGGCGGGCGCCACCGGCGTGCCGCAGCGCGCGCAGTAGCGGTCGTCGGTCGCCATCAGCGCGCCGCAGGCGCGGCAGCCGCCGGCGATACCGGCGGTCACGACCTGGCCAAGCGTGTGTCCCCCGTCGAGCGCGCGCGCCAGCCCGACCGCCTCGCGATCGGCCACCGACGCCTCGCGCGCCTTGCGCTCGACCAGCGACGGATCGTGGCGGCGCTGGCGGTGCATCTCCATCACCAGCGCTCCCAGCTCGGTGAAGAGCGCCTCGCGCATCCGCCGCGCGCGGCGCAGCCGGCGGCGCATGTTGCCGCGCTCGATCGCGCCCGGGCGCACGGCATGCTCCGGACGCGGCGGCTCCTGGCCGACCGGCGGGCTGGAGCCAGCGGCGGCGGCCTGCGCCTTCTGCGCTGCGCGACTACGGAGGGCTTTCAGTGAGGGACGCATCGGCATGGGCGGAAGGACCGCGGGGTGCGTCGCTTCGGGGCGGCCACTATAGCGGCGCAAACCGGCCCGCCCGCCGGTCTAGGCCGCTCACCCCGGCACGCGCTCGCGCGCCATCTCCGTGTAGGCCTGGAACACGCGCGCGGCCATCCGGTTGCTGTCGAACAGCGCCGCCCTGGCGCGCCCGCGGACGCGCGGATCGGGGTCGTCCAGGTGCGGCCGCAGTGCTGCGAGCCAGACGTCGCGATCGAAGGGGGCGCAGAGCGTGCCCGCGACCCCGGCCAGCGCCAGCGGTGCGATGCCGACGTCCGTCGAGAGCACCGGCACGTCGCAGGCGAGCGCCTCGAGCGGGGCCAACCCGAACCCCTCGCGCTCCGACGTCGCCACCACCGCGTTCACGGCGTTGACCAGGTCGGGCACCTGCTCGGGCGCGCGACCTCCGTAGGTCAACAGCCGCGCGTCCGCGGCCTCGGCCAGCTCGCGGGCGCGGTCGTGGCGCTTCTCGGGGCGCGCTGGGTCGGCGGGGAAGAGGAGATAGCGACCGTCCGCGTCCAGTCCGAGCCGCGCGCGCGCCGCGCCGCGATCGCGCGGTGCGAAGCGGCTGAGGTTGACGCCGCACGGGAGGATCGCGGCCCGCCTCGTCCGCCCCGCGCCGGGCAGCCCGCCCCCGGCCAGTCGCGCCAGGCTGGCGGAGACCGGCGCCGGCAGGTCGATCGCGCGCGCCAGCGCACGCGACATCGGCCCCACAACGCGGTGGCTCAGGTCAGTCCCGTGGAACGTCACCACCAGCGGCGCTCCGCGCAGGGCCAGCGCGCTCCAACCCGTCAGCCCGTGGTGCGCGTGGACCACGTCGAACCGCGTCCCCCGGTAGCGGCGACGCAGCTCGCGCGCGGCGCGCAGCCAGCGGCCATTGCCGTCGGGCTCGATCACGAACAGCTCGACGTCCAGGCCCGGCTGCTCGCGCAGCGCCTCCACCTGATCGCGCACGAAGCCACCCAGCGCCGGGTGGGACGGCGTCGGATACATGCTCGTCACTACCAGCACCCGCATGGCGGCGGCAGCGTACCCGCGACGGCGATCGTCGCTCCTCCGTTGCGAAGACGTAACGCGCGCGTCTTGTCCCGTTACGCGCCGAGGCGCACGATCGGAGGCACGCATTGATCCACGATCCGGAGGTGCTCCATGCATCGCGCAATGGGCTACACGCACGCCACGCTCATCCACCTGGCGCGCAGGCTGCGCTCGTCCACGCTGGGCCAGGGGACGGTCGAGTACGTCGCGCTGATCCTGCTCGTCGCACTGGTGATGGCGGGCGTCGTGGCGGCGCTCAAGGGTTTCAAGACCGACCAGGGAAAGGACCTCGGCGACGCGATCATCGGCAAGATCAAGGACGCGGTCGGAAAGGTCCAGTTTTGAGCGCGGCGCCGCCCGGCAGGCCGCGAGGCCCGACGGTTCGGCGGCCCAAGACCCCCCGGGTGGGGGGCAGGTCCGCGGGCCACGGCGTAGACGGGGACCGCCGCGGGCGCGGTTCGCGCCGCGACCGTCCGCGATCGACACCCGTGCCGCCGGTTCAGGCGGGTGGTGCCGCGGCGCCCGCGAAGAGCGGGGGTGTGAACAGCGTCAACCTCGTCGGCCGGCTGGTCGGGGCGCCCGTCCTACGGGTGGCGGTCAGCGGCGACACGGTCTGCTCCATGCGCGTGGCGGTGCCGCGGTTCCAGTCCGGCGGGCTGCGCGAGCCGGGCGTGGTCATGATCGAGGTCACCGCCACCGGCCTGCGCGCCCGCGAGCTGGCCGAGCAGGTCGTGCAAGGCATGCGGGTCGGAGTCTCGGGCCGCCTCGATCTCGACGAGTGGACCGACGCCGACGGGGAGCGGCACAGCCGCTACGAGGTGATGGCCGACCAGCTCGAGGTTCTCGACGCCTCGCCGCCGCCAGCCGCCGCGGGGACGGGTCGGATGGGGGCGTAGCCCCGGCGTGGGCGGGCTCGCCCGGTTCGCGCGGCCGCCGCTCTGCGAACATGGCCGCCGTGCCAGAAGCCGCTTCCACGACAACGAGGTCAGACGGTCGCGCGGCCGACGAGCTGCGGCCCGTGCAGATCGACACCGGCTTCGTCAGGACCGCCACCGGATCGGCGCTGATCGCCGCCGGTGGCACCCGCGTCATATGCACTGCCTCGGCCGTCGAGGACGTGCCGCGCTGGATGCGCGGCCAGGGTCGCGGTTGGGTCACCGCCGAGTACGCGATGCTTCCCGCGTCGACGGGGGAGCGCAAGCAGCGCGACGTCTCGCGCGGCAAGCAGGACGGCCGCACCGTCGAGATCCAGCGCCTGATCGGGCGCGCCATCCGCGGGGTCGTGGACTTCCAGGCGCTCGGCGAGCGCACGATCTACCTCGACTGCGACGTGCTCGAGGCCGACGGCGGCACGCGCTGCGCGTCGATCACGGGCGCGTACGTGGCCCTCCACCTCGCGCTGGCGCGGCTCGTGTCCGAGGGTGCGCTGGCCTCGGTCCCGCTCACCCAGTCGGTCGCCGCCGTGTCGTGCGGCATCGTCGGCGGCGTGCCGCTGCTCGACCTCGACTACCCCGAGGACTCGACCGCCGAGGTCGACGCCAACGTCGTAATGACCGGGGACGGCGGCCTGGTGGAGGTCCAGGCCACGGCCGAGCGCACGCCGCTCTCGCGCGCGTCGCTCGACGACCTGCTGGCGCTGGCGGCGGTCGGCATCGACCGGCTGCGCGCCGCCCAGCACGACGCCATCGGCGTGCCCGTCGGCTGAGGCCCGCGCCCCGGTGAAGCTCGTGGTGGCGTCGCGCAACCAGCACAAGCTGCGCGAGCTTCGGGCGCTGCTGCCCGACCACGAGCTCGTCCCGCTGCCGGACAGCGTCACGCTCCCGCCGGAGACCGAGGACACGTTCGCCGGCAACGCGCTCGGCAAGGCCCGCGCCGCCGCGGCCACCACCGGGCAGGCGGCGATCGCCGACGACTCCGGGATCGAGGCCGCTGCGCTGGGCGGGCTGCCCGGCGTCAGGTCCGCGCGTTTCGCCGGCGAGGGCGCAGGCGACGAGGACAACCTGCGCAAGCTGCTGCGGGACGTGCCCGTCGACGGCGACCGCCGCGTGGCCTATGTGTGCGCGCTGGCGTACGTCGACCCGGCCGGCGAGGAGCAGCTGTTCGAGGGGCGCTGCGAGGGGATGCTGACCACCGAGCCGCGCGGCTCGGGCGGCTTCGGATACGACCCGGCGTTCCTGCCCGACGAGACGGCCGACGGGCGCACGATGGCCCAGCTCGACCCGGCCGAGAAGGACGCGATCAGCCACCGCGGCCGCGCGGCGCGAGCGCTTGCAGAATGGCTCGCGTGACGACCCCTCCGCTCGGCCGACCCGGGCAGAAGGAGCGGGCCGCGGGGCTGTCGATCGCCTCCAACTCGGCCCTGATCGTGCTCAAGCTCGTGGCCGGCGCCGCCACCGGCTCGGTCGCGATCGTCACCGAGGCGGTCCACTCGAGCATCGACCTGCTGGCGTCGTTCGTCGCCTTCTTCTCGGTGCGCAAGGCGGACGAGCCCGCCGACGACAGCCACATGTACGGCCACGAGAAGGTGGAGAACCTGGCGTCGGCGCTCGAGGGCGTGCTGATCCTCGTGGGCGCGGGGATCATCATCTTCGAGTCGGT
Source organism: Thermoleophilaceae bacterium (assembly GCA_034664185.1). GTDB lineage: Bacteria > Actinomycetota > Thermoleophilia > Solirubrobacterales > Thermoleophilaceae > AC-37. Next base: position 2,507 of record JAXDIC010000345.1, on the reverse strand, counting down.
CCGGCGGCTGATCAACCCGCAGCCGATCGAGTCGCTCGGGTTCGGCATCGCCGCCGTGGCCGTGTCGACGGTGGTCAACCTGGTCGTGGCGGCGCATCTCTCGAGGGAGGCCAAGGCCACCGACTCGCCCGCCCTGGAGGCCGACTCCGCGCACCTTCGCACGGACGCGTTCACCTCGCTCGGCGTGCTCGTCGCGCTGGTGCTCGTCGACCTCACCGGCGAGCGCAGCATCGATCCCATCACCGCGCTGCTGGTCGCGGCGGTAATCGTGTGGTCCGGGGTGCGGATCGTCAACCGCTCGTCGCGGGTCCTGGTCGACGAGGCGCTGCCCGAGGCGGAGCTGGCTCAGGTGTCCGAGGCGATCGAGAGCTACGGCGCGCCGGAGGTGATCGGATACCACAAGCTGCGCGCTCGCCGGGCGGGCAGCCGGCGGCACATCGACCTGCACGTGCAGTTCCGCCCGGGCACCACCCTCGAGCGCGCGCACCAGGTGAGCCACGAGCTCCAGGGGGAGATCGAGCAGCGCGTGAAGGGCGCCGACGTCCTGATCCACCTGGAGCCGCACGACGCCGCCGGGCCCACCGGACAAGATGACTGATTCCACGACCCCGCGCACACGCGGCCGCGGAATCGGTCATCTAGGCGTCAGCGCAGGTTGACCGCCGCCGAGGCGGCCACCGCGAGGAGCACGAAGAAGTACCCCACATATCCGCTCAGGAGCACGAGGATCGCGGAGATCACGCAGATGACGACGGTGGTTATCCAAGCGATTCGGGCGAGCGGCACGCCGCTATTCTGCCCACACAGGTGGCCGAACCCGCTCTCACTCCGGCGCTGGCGCTGGATTACCTCGACGAGCTGTCGGTCGACATCCGCGGCGCGCTGGTGCTGGACCGCGATGGAACCGTGGCCGCGGCCTGGCGCGGGGACGACGAGCGGGCGGAGCGGATGAGCCAGGCGCTGACCCAGCTGCTCGAGCGCGCGGACGGTGCCGCGGAGGGTTCGGCGCCGGTCGCCCAGCTCGAGGTGGGCACCGCCCGCGGCACGGTGTTCTGCGTGCGCGACGCCCACTGGACGCTTGCGGTGGTCGCCGGGCGCCTGGCGCTGTCCTCGCTGATGTTCTACGACCTCCGCCACGTGCTCTTGGACCTCGGAGGGGCGACGTGAAGGAGCGCCAGGACTCGCTCGCCGCGCGCATCGCCGACACGATCTCCGGCGGCGTGCGCCGCCGCCAGCAGGAGCGCGAGCCGCGCGCCGTTCTCTATGACGCGGCCGGGGAGCCGCGCATCGTCCCGGCCGCCACGGAGGCGCAGGCGGGGCTGATCGAGGCGGCCGAGCGCCTGGTCGAGATCGCGCTCGACGGTGCCGATGCCGCCGCGGATCCCGACGACGGGAAGGACGCAGCCAGCGCCGGCGAGGACCGGCCCGCGCCCGAATGACCCTGATCGAGCCGGACCTGGCACACCGCGCGATCGAGCGCGCGCTGCGCCGCGGCGGCGACCTGGCGGAGGTCTACGCGGAGGAGCGCCACGGCTTCGGCCTGACGCTGGACGACGAGCGCGTCGAGCGTCCGCTATCGGGCCGGGAGCGCGGCGCGTCGATCCGCGTGGTGGCGGGCGAGTCCTCGTACTTCGGCCACGTCGACGGCCTGCGCGAGGAGGATCTGCTGCGCGTGGCCGACTCGGTGGCCGAGGCGGCTGCCGGCGGATCCACCGCGCAGCCGTCGCTGGCGGCCGAGCCCGTTCGCGGCGTCTCGCATCCGGTCCAGACCGCGCCGGGCGACGTGGACGCCGGGCGCAAGGCCGACCTGCTGCGGCGCTGCGACGAGACCGCCCGCGCCGCGGGCTCCGAGGTGGCGCAGGCCAGCGTCGGCTACTCCGAGGAGCGACGTGTGGTCGAGATCTACAACTCCGACGGCGTGGCCGCCGCCGACGATCGCACGCGGGTGCGGCTGGCGGTCCAGGTGGTGGCCCGCCGCGACGGCGTCGTGGAGACCGGCATGGAGACGCGCGGCGGCCACGCCGGCTTCGAGCTGGTGGCGGAGCGGCCCGAGGAGGTCGCTGAGAGCGCGGCACGTAAGGCGCTCACGATGCTGGACGCCAGGGCGGCCCCCACCGGCCGGATCCCGGTCGTCGTGGGAAACGGCTTCGGCGGCGTCCTGCTGCACGAGGCGGTCGGGCACGGGCTGGAGGCCGACGCCGTGCAGAAGCGCGCCAGCGTGTACGCCGGGCGGATCGGCGAGGAGGTGGCGCCGGAGTTCGTGACCGCGTACGACGACGGCAGCCGGATCGGCGCCTGGGGGAGCGACGGCGTGGACGACGAAGGCACGCCCACGCAGCGCACGACGATCATCGAGGGCGGCCGGCTCACGTCCTACCTCTACGACCTCGTCCGCGCGCGCAAGGACGGCACCGCCTCGACGGGCAACGGGCGGCGCGAGTCCTTCCGCCATCTGCCCGTGCCGCGCATGACCAACACCTTCTTCGCCCCCGGCGAGGCCACAGTGG
>JAXDIC010000308.1:0-4129 GCA_034664185.1 Thermoleophilaceae bacterium | reverse complement strand
ACGCCGGCCTTCCGATCGTGGGCGACGACATCAAGTCGCAGGTCGGAGCGACGATCGTGCACCGCCAGCTGGCGCGGCTGTTCGCCGACCGCGGCGTGAAGATGGTCCACACCTCGCAGCTCAACGTGGGCGGCAACATGGACTTCTACAACATGCTCGAGCGCGAGCGGCTGGAGTCCAAGAAGATCTCCAAGACCAACGCGGTCACCTCGATCATGGACGAGCAGCTGCCCGCCGACGACGTCCACGTCGGACCGTCGGACTACGTGCCGTGGCTGACCGACCGCAAGTGGGCGCACATCCGCGTCGAGGGTCAGGCCTTCGGCGACGTCCCGCTCAACGTCGAGATGAAGCTTGAGGTGTGGGACTCGCCCAACTCGGCCGGCATCGTGATCGACGCGGTTCGCTGCTGCAAGCTGGCGCTGAACCACGGCATCGCCGGACCGCTCGAGGAGCCCAGCTCGTACCTGATGAAGTCGCCGCCCGTCCAGGTGCCGGACTCGGTCGCGCGCGACAACACCGAGCGGTTCATCGCCCAGTACGGCGGCGCCCCCAAGCTCCCGGGCCAGGGCAAGATCCGCACCACGGCCACGGCCTAGAACGCCGGCCAACCAGCGTTCGGAGGGCCGCCCGCGGGCGGCCCTCTCTCGTTGCGGCGCGTATCCTCGGCGCGTGCCGGACGAGCGCTTTTCGATAGCCCAGGTGACCCCCTACGCCTGGGAGCAGCACCACGAGGTCAACCGCTACGTGGAGCGTCTGTCCGACGAGCTCTGCGGGCGCGGGCACCGCGTGGTCGTGGTCGCGCCGTCGGACTCGAGGGAGCTGATCCGCGAGTCGCGGGCCCGCATCAAGCGCGCGGCAGACGATCCCGACGCCGTCTTCGACGGCCAGGGCTGTGCCTCGGTGCTCGGCGTTGGCCAGAGCCTGCCCGCCCGCCGCGGCGGGTCGGTCTCCCTGCCGCTCGACGTCTCGCGCACGATCGAGACGCTGCTCGAGTCCGCTCGCTTCGACTTCGTCCATGTCCACGAGCCATTCGCCCCGAGCGCCGCGTCGGCCGCGCTGCGCCACTCGCACGCGCTAAACGTCGGGACGTTCCACGCGGCCACCGAGCGCGTGCTGTCGACCCAGGTGGCGCGACGGCTCGTCAGCCTGCTGTTCGGTCGCCTCGACGGCCGCACGGCGAGCTTCGCCGCCACGCGCGATCTCGTGGCGCGCTACTTCCCCGGCGACTACACGGTCATCCCGCCCGGGGCCGAGCTGGTGCGCAGGCCCCACGAGGAGGAGCGGGAGCTGGTCGAGATCCTCTACTGCGTGGAGGAGGAGCGCGCCGCTCTGCGCATGTTCCTCCGCGCGCTGCGCAGGCTCCCGCCACACCTGCCGTGGCAGGCCACCGTGTGGTCGCGCCTGCCGGGCGGCGATCCCGCGATTCCGATCGCGCGGGCAATCCGCGACCGCGTGCGCTTCGTGGGTCCGGCCGACGGGTCCGAGGCCCAGTACGTGGGACGCGCCGACATCGTGGTGGCCGCGTCGAGCGGCGTCACGCCGGCGCCCCAGCTGCCGTTCCGGGCGATGGCCGGCGGCGCCGTGCCGGTGGCCTCGCGGCTCCCACAGTACGAGGAGGCGCTGGCGGACGGCGATCGCGGCCTCCTGTTCGAGCCGCGCGACACGGACACGCTGGCGGCCCAGCTGGCCCGGCTGGTGGAGGACCAGCCGCTGCGGTCGAAGCTTCGCGCGCGGGTCGCGGAGATCCACCCGCAGTTGGAGTGGTCGCGGGTGGCGGACGACTTCGAGGAGCTGTACGGGCGCATAGCGGCGCGGCGCCACGGGTCGGGGAACGGCGCCCTGCGAAAGCGGCTGGCCTCGCGCGATCTGATCCACGTGGACCTGCACATGCACACCGACCACTCGCACGACTGCGCCACGCCGGTCGATCGCCTGCTCGAGACCGCGATCGAGCGCGGCCTGGGAGCGATCGCCGTGACCGACCACAACGAGATCTCCGGTGCGCTCGAGGCCCGCGATCGCGCCAACGGCATCAAGGTGATCGTCGCTGAGGAGGTCAAGACCGCCGACCAGGGCGAGGTGATCGGGCTCTTCATCGAGGAGAAGATCCAACGCGGGCTGTCGCTCGAGGAGACGATCGCCGAGATCCGGCGCCAGGGCGGGCTGGTCTACGTGCCGCACCCGTTCGACCGGATGCACTCGGTGCCGGACTACGAGCACCTCCTGCGGGTGATCGAGGACATCGACGCGATCGAGGTGTTCAACCCACGCGTGGCGATGAAGTCGTTCAACGAGGAGGCGGCTCGATTCGCGGCCAAGTACCGGATCGTGGCCGGCGCCGGGTCGGACAGCCACGTCCCCCAGGGCCTGGGCTCGGTCAAGATCGCGATGCGCGACTTCGACGGTCCCGAGGAGTTCATCGAGTCGCTCCGTGACGCCGACATCGTCCGGCGCCGGCAGAGCCTTCTCTACGTCCAAGCGCTCAAGTTCATCCAGACGAAGGCCCCCGGAGCCGCCCCGAAACCCACCCGCCGGCGGGGCAACAAGTGATGCACGCAAGAGGACAGCAGCGTCCCCCGTCAAAAACACGCGGCTGGATGCCCGCCACGGACGACGAGATCCGCGAGAAGTACCTCGAGCGCGCGATACGGGAGCTGAACCAGCTCACGCACGAGCTCCAGGAGTGTGCGCACTGCCCGCGCGGGCAGCTCATGCCCGTGCTCGGGTCGGGTCACCCCCAGGCCGACATCTTCCTGCTCAAGTACGCGCCCACCGCCTCGGAGATCGAGGAGGGCGTGGCGTTCTACGGGCGCGCGGGCAGCGCGCTGATGAAGAGCTTCAAGCGCCTGGGCATCGATCCGCTCGCGGTCTACGGGACGCTGTGCGTCAAGTGCCCGGTGGCGGACACCGACCTGTCGGCGCCGGAATGCCGGGCTCGTGTGCTGGAGGAGCTGGCCATCGTCCAGCCGCGGATCGTGGTCGCGATGGGCGAGGCCGCGCTGGCCGAGCTCATGGAGCTGGACGTGCCGCTCGGCCGACCGGTGGACCCGCGGCCGGGTGAGATCCAGAAGCTGACCCCGGCGTGTGACGCGCTGTACGTGCCGGACATCGATCAGGCGCTGGACGAGGAGCAGTCCAAGCGAGAGTTCTGGGCGGCGTTCCGAGCGCTCGGCGACTGGTACGCGGCTTTTCCTCCGTACTGATCCGCGCGTAGCTGGGTCCGCCGAACCGGAGCATGGGAGTAATCTCGTTCGCGAGACCGAGACGAGGAGGCTGCCATGGCCGACAGGGCCGAAGTGCTGGTCGTAGCCAATCGGACGGCGGGATCGCCTGAGCTGGTCGAAGCGCTGAAGGAGCGCGCGCAGCGCGGACCGGCGAAGTTCCACCTTCTTGTGCCGGCCACGCCTCACGGAGCGGCGTGGATGGCCGATATGCATTCGGGCGGCTCGGAGGCGGAGGCGCATGTGAAGGCCGCGGTGGAGCGGCTACGCAACGCTGGCCTGGACGTGGACGACGGCAAGGTCGGCGACCCGGATCCGGTGGCGGCGGTCGAGGACGCGGTGAACTTCCGCGACTTCGACGAGATCGTGGTCGTGACGCTCCCGAAGCACCTGTCGAAGTGGCTGAAGGTGGACCTGCCGCACCGGGTGGAGCACGCGACGGGCCTGCCTGTCCAGCACGTCACGGGGACCGAGACGAAGCTCGAGGCCTGAGCTCGTATAGTCGCGCCGCATGGACCTCGAGCCGCACAGCGTCGACCCGGTCATCGAGCGCACCTGCGCCGAGTGCGGGGCGAAGCTCACCGACGAGGAGATCAGGGCCTCGCTGGACGCCGGAGCGATCTATCTCTGCTCGGTGCACGCGGCCGAAGAGGTTCCACTCGAGGCGGAAGACGAGCCGGGCGCGGCTTAGGGTCGGCCGGTAGAGGACGCTGGGTCGGGCGCGCCGCTGGGGAACCCCGGTCGCTCGAAGAGCATCATCACCACGACCGGGGCGTCGATCTCATCGTCCGGGTGTTGAGCCAGGCGGGATGCGCTGTCCGCGGCGACTTGCTCGATGCGCTTGAGCATGCCGTTTAGCTCTCGCGAGAGCGTCTTCCACCCTTCGCGGTCCAGTCGAAGGGGAC
>JAXDIC010000273.1:0-11575 GCA_034664185.1 Thermoleophilaceae bacterium | reverse complement strand
GGTCCGGACACCGACGGCCAGGTGCTGGTGTTCCACGACGTGCTGGGCATCTACGACGGCCACGCCGCGCGCTTCGTGAAGCGCTACGGCAACGTGCGCCAGGCGATGGTCGACGGCGTGACGGCGTTCGCGGACGACGTTCGGGGCCGGCGCTACCCGGAGCCCGAGCACGGCTACACGATGGCTCCGGACGAGGCAGCCCGGCTGCAGTCGCTCCTTGCCGATCTATAGCGGCGAGCTGCGGCTGAAGACCGCGGGCGACGGCGACACGATCGACCTGACCGAGGGGGTCCAGCGGATCGTCCGCTCCTCGGAGGCCCGGCACGGCACCGCGTCGGTGTTCGTCGAGGGCTCGACGGCCGCCATCACGACGATGGAGTTCGAGTCGGGGGGCGTGGCGGACCTGCGCGCTACGCTGGGCCGCCTAGTGCCCGTGACGGGCGACTACGCGCACAACCGCCTGAACCACGACACGAACTCGCACGCTCACATCCGCGCGGCCATCGTCGGGCCCTCGGAGGCGATCCCCTTCAAGGACGGCATGCTGCGGCTGGGAATCTGGCAGCAGATCGTGCTGGTGGACTTCGACGACAGCCCCCGCGAGCGGACGGTGGTGGTGACCGTCACATCGTGAGCGACGCCGCCGCGCTCGTGCGCCGCCTGCACGCGGCGCTGTTCGACTCGCGCGACCCGAACGCCGCCGACGACTTCTTCGCGCCGGGATTTACCAGCCACAACATGCCGCCCGGCTTCCCGCCGGGCGTCGACGGGGTCAAGCGCTTCTTCGCGACGCTGCGCGACGCCTTCCCGGACGTCGAGGTGGCGATCGAGGAGCTGGTCGCCGACGGCGAGCGCGCGGCCGTAGCGACCACGATCACCGGCACGCACCGGGGGGAGCTGATGGGGCTGGCACCGACCGGTCGTCGCGTGTCCGTGACCGGCCTCGACATGATCCGCGTCGAGGGTGGCCGGATCGTGGAGCACCGCGGGCTGACCGACTCGGTCGGCCTCATGCGCCAGCTGACGGCGTGATCACCTTCGCCGTCATCGGCCACGACGAGGCCGGGCTCCTGCCCAACGCGATCGCCCAGGCGACCGAGGCGGCCACCCCGGGCGATCCGGTGTGGTTCGTCGACAGCGCCTCCACAGACGGCTCCGCGGAGGTGGCTCGCTCGCTGGGAGTACAGGTGGTGTCCGGCCCCGTCGGGAAGGGCCAGGCCATGGCCCTGGCGATGGCGCGCTGCGAGACCAGCCACATCTGCTTCGTGGACGCGGACATCGAGTCCTCGAGCGTGAACATCCCGCTCAGCCTCCGGGACGCGCTCGCCGAGGAGGAGGCCGACATGATCATGGCCGACTTCCACTGGCCGGAGAGGGGCTTCCACCACTCGATTCTCAGTGTCTACAGGCCCCTCGTGCGAGTCCTCTTCCCGGAGGCGCTGACACGCTTCGGCCGTATGCCGTTCAGCGGCTTCAGGGTGATCAGATCGGACCTCCCGGTCGGGCCGCTGCCGCGCGGCTTCGGCGTGGAGACCCACCTCAACCTCGTCAGCACGGTGAAGGGGCTGCGGACGAGGGTGATCGACGTCGGTCAGTACCAGGGCCCCGTCCGGCGGAAGCCCGAGCTTGGAGCTGAGGTGGGCCAGGCGATCCTGGACGTCGCGCAGCGAAGCGGCCGCCTGGACGCACGGCGCCGCCCGGAATGGGACGCCTGGCTCGACCGGACCGTGGGCGTCCTCCGCACCCAGCCACACCCGGGCGAGCCCAATGTCGACTACATGAAGCGCTTCATCGCCGTGACCGCCCAGCCGCTGCCGGCGGCGGGCTAGTCCTGGCCTGGCTTCCTGAACTCGATCTGGCGGATGACCTTGGCCGGAACGCCGGCCGCGATCGTGCCGGCCGGCACGTCCTTGGTGACGACCGAGTTGGCGCCGATCACGCAGCGGTCGCCGATCGTGATGCCCGTGTTGACCACGCAGTTGGCGCCGAACCAGCAGTTGGAGCCGATCGTGGTGGGGCCCTTGGAGGTGAAGCCCTGCCAGGTGACCGGCCTGTCCGGATCGTCGTAGGCGTGCGCGGCGTCGGAGACGAAGCAGCCGTTGGCGAACATCGTGTGGTCGCCGATCGTGACCCGGTCCTGGCAGGCGATCATCGTTCGCAGGTTGAGGAAGCAGCCCTTGCCGATCTCGACCCGGCCCTCGTCGGCGATGGTGATCCAGCAGCCCGGCTCCAGCAGCGTGCCCTCCCCGATCGACAGGCGCCCATCGTCGAGCGCCTCCAGCACGTTGCCCTCCACGGGGAAGCGGATGAAGGCCCGGGCGCGGGCCATGTGGAGGTGGATGCGCGCACGCCGCCAGGGCAGGCGGTTGCGCTCGTACCAGCGCCACTTCTGGAGGTGGAGCTTGAGGTCCCCGGCGTTCACGCCGCGGCGGCGAGCTTCTTGCGAGAGCCGCCGCCCCCGCGGCGCCGGGGTGGCGCGGCGGGCTCGACGATGCTCGAGAGGAACCGCCCCGTGTGGGAGCCGGGCGTGCCGGCCACCTTCTCGGGGGTGCCCTGGGCGACCAGGAGGCCGCCCTCCTCGCCGCCCTCGGGGCCGAGGTCGATGATGCGGTCGGCCATCTTGATCACGTCGAGGTTGTGCTCGATCACGACGACGGTGTTGCCGTTGTCGACCAGCCGGTTGAGCACGTCCAGGAGCCGCTGCACGTCCGCGAAGTGCAGGCCGGTGGTGGGCTCGTCCAGGATGTACAGCGTGTGGCCGGTGGCCACCTTGGCCAGCTCGGTGGCCAGCTTCACCCGCTGCGCCTCGCCGCCGGACAGGGTGGTGGCCGGCTGGCCCAGCCGGATGTAGTCGAGCCCCACGTCGTGCAGCGTCTGCAGGCGGCGCCTGATCTTGGGGATGTGCTCAAAGAACTTGACGGCCTCCTCGACGGGCATCTCCAGCACGTCGGCGATCGTCTTGCCCTTGAAGTGCACGTCCAGCGTCTCGCGGTTGTAGCGCTTGCCGTCGCACTGCTCGCACGGCACGTAGACGTCGGGCAGGAAGTGCATCTCGATCTTGATCTGGCCGTCGCCGCGACACACCTCGCAGCGCCCGCCCTTGACGTTGAACGAGAAGCGTCCCGGCTTGTAGCCGCGCGCCCGGGCCTCCTGCGTGCGCGAGAACAGCTCGCGGATGTGGTCGAACAGGCCGGTGTAGGTGGCCGGGTTGGACCGCGGCGTGCGCCCGATCGGCGACTGGTCGACGTTGATGATCTTGTCGACCTGCTCGAGGCCGGTGATCCGCCGGTGCGTGCCCGGCCGCAGCTTGGCCCGGTGGAGGCGGTTGGCCACGGCCTTGTAGAGGACCTCGTTGACCAGGGTGGACTTGCCCGACCCCGAGACGCCCGTGACGCAGCAGAACACTCCCAGCGGCACCTTGACGTCCACCTTCTGGAGGTTGTGCTGCGCGGCGCCCTGGATCTCGATGTAGCCGTCCGGGCGGCGGCGCTTGCGCGGCACCTCGATCTGGCGATCGCCTGAGAGGTACTGGCCCGTCATCGACTCGGCCACGCGCATGACCTCCTCGGGCGTGCCCTCGGCCACCACCCGCCCGCCGTGCTCGCCCGCCCCGGGCCCCATGTCGACGATGTGGTTGGCCGCACGCATGGTGCCCTCGTCGTGCTCCACCACGATCACGGTGTTGCCCAGGTCGCGCAGCCGCTCCAGCGTTGCGATCAGGCGGGCGTTGTCGCGCTGGTGGAGCCCGATCGATGGCTCGTCGAGGATGTAGAGCACGCCCACCAGGCTCGACCCGATCTGGGTGGCCAGCCGGATGCGCTGCGCCTCGCCGCCCGACAGCGTGCCAGCCGCGCGATCGAGCGAGAGGTAGCCGACACCGACGTTGTCCAGGAAGCGCAGCCGCTCGTCGATCTCGCGCAGCACCAGCCGCGCGATCTGGCGCTCGGTCTCGGTCAGCTCGAGCTGCTCGAACCACTCGATCGTGCGCCGCGCCGACATGCGGGTGACCTGGTGGATGCCGATCCCGCCGACCCGCACCGCGAGGCTCTCCGGGCGCAGCCGCGCGCCGTCGCACTCCGGGCACGGGCGCACCGACATGTACTCCTCGATCTTCTCCCGGGTGTAGTCGGAGTCCGACTCGCGATAGCGGCGCTCCAGGCTGGGCACGATGCCCTCGAAGGTGGTGGTGTAGGAGCGCTTGCGGCCGAAGCGGTTGCGGTAGGAGATGTACAGCCGGTCGCCGCCCGTGCCGTACAGGAAGCACTGCTGGACGTCCTCGGGCAGGTCGTACCAGGGCGTGTCCAGGTCGACCTCGTAGCGGTCCGCGATCGCCGAAGTCATCTGGTCGTAGTAGTTCGAGGCCGACGTGGCCCACGGCAGGATCGCTCCGTCCGCCAGCGTCAGGCTGGGGTCCGGCACGATCAGCTCCGGGCCGATCTCCATCTGCGAGCCGAGCCCCGTGCAGCGCGGGCAGGCGCCATGAGGGGAGTTGAAGGAGAACATGCGCGGCTCGAGCTCCGGCATGCTGGTCCCGCAGTGCAGGCAGGCGAAGCGCTCGCTGTAGGTGCGCACCTCCTCCTCCTCGACCAACTCGATCTCGACCATCCCCTCGGCCAGTCCCACCGCGGTCTCGATCGAGTCGGCCAGCCGCTTTCGCAGGTCCTGGCGCATCAGCAGCCGGTCGACCACGACGGAGATGTCGTGCTTGAACTTCTTGTCGAGGGCGATGTCCTCCTCGAGCCGCCGCAGCTCGCCGTCGACCTTGACCCGGGTGTAGCCCTCCGCCCGCAGCTCCTCGAACAGCTTGCCGTACTCGCCCTTGCGCCCGCGGACGACCGGCGCCAGCACCATGAACCGTGTGGCGTCCGGCAGGGTCATGACCTGGTCGATGATCTGCTCCGCCGACTGGGCGGCGATCGGCCGGTCGCAGTTGGGACAGTGGGGCTGGCCGATGCGGGCCCAGAGCAGCCGCAGGTAGTCGTAGATCTCCGTGACCGTGCCCACCGTGGAGCGCGGGTTGCGCGAGGTGGTCTTCTGGTCGATCGAGATGGCCGGCGACAGCCCCTCGATCGAGTCCACGTCGGGCTTGTCCATCTGCCCCAGGAACTGGCGTGCGTAGGCCGACAGCGACTCGACGTACCGGCGCTGACCTTCGGCGTAGATGGTGTCGAACGCCAGGCTGGACTTGCCGGAGCCGGACAGCCCCGTGATCACGATCAGCGCGTTTCGGGGCAGCCTTACGTCGACGTCCCGGAGGTTGTGCTCACGAGCGCCCGAGACCACCAATTCGCCAGCCTGGTTCACATAAGCCAGTGTAGGTCCCGAGTCGGTGGCCAGTGGCGGGGCCGCGAAACGGCCGTCCGAGGACACCGCAACGCTCGCGCCGCGGATGTGTTCCGGGGGCGACGGCAACCGGTGACGCGCGCTCGGATGTACCTCTACACTCGGCTCGCCGGCCAGACTTCGCTACGCAGGGAGCAAAACTTGACGCGACGCCTACGACACGCAGCGCTTCTCCTCGCACTCACAGCCGTCTCCGCGGTCTCCTTTGCCTCTTCCGCCCAGGCGGCGACGGGCATGGAGGTGGCGCTTCAGGACGACCCCGCGTTTTTAACCCCGGGCTACTTCGGCGTTGGCAGGGCGCTCGACCTGGCCAGCCAGCTGGAGACCTCCCGCATCCGCGTCAACGTGATCTGGTCTCGCGTGGTTCGCAGCGCGAAGGCGAAGAAGAAGCCCAAGCACCTGGCCTACGACTGGTCGGCCTACGACGCGCTGGTCAACGCGGTCAAGCCGCGGGGCATCAGGGTCCAGATGACCCTCACCGGATCGGCGCCCGCCTGGGCCACCGGCAACAAGAAGGTGGGCAACTACAAGCCCAAGCCCGCCCTCTTCACCGACTTCGTCAAGCAGACCGCCAAGCACTTCGCCGGCCTGGTCGATCGCTACAGCATCTGGAACGAGCCCAACTACGTCGGCTGGATCGCGCCGCTCAAGAGCGGCCCTTCGATCTACCGCAATCTGTTCATCAACGGCTACAACGCGATCAAGAGCGTCGATCCGTCGGCCAAGGTCCTGATCGGCGAGACATCGGCGTATTCGCTGCCGCGCCGCGCCACCGCCCCGATCAAGTTCCTCCGCGCCGTGGCCAACAGCGGCCACCTGACGGCCGACGGCTACGCGCACCACCCGTACGACTTCAGGCACTCGATCAACTACAACTACCCCGGCAAGGACAACGCCACCCTGAAGACGATCGGCAACCTCACCGGGGCGCTCGACCAGCTGGCCGCGTCGAACCGGCTCACGACCCCCGCCGGCAAGCCGCTCGACCTGTGGTTCACCGAGTGGGGCTACATGGTGAAGGGCGTCAGGTACGGACTTTCCGAGAGCACGCGTGCCAAGTACCTCACTCAGGGCTTCGACATGGCGGTCGCCAACCCGCGCGTCAGGGAGATGCTCCAGTACCTGCTCGTCAAGCCGAAGAAGGGCTACGGATTCTTCGACATGAGCCTGGTCAGTCGCAAGGGCAGTCAGGGCGCGGCGTTCAAGGCTCTGTCGAAGTGGGCCAAGAACGCGGTCGCGGCCGGGAAGATCGCCAAGCCGGGCTCCGCGCCCGCGTACTGAATCCGCTGACCGCGGTCAAGGGGCTGCTGCCGCAGGGGCTGGCCCGCCGCGCCCGGATGGCGTGGGGGGCCGCGCGCGTGGCCGCCGACAGCGAGACGGCCGCCCGCATGCGGGCGCTGGGCCGCGTGCGCGAGCACAGCGGGCAGATGGGCGACCCGGTCGAGCTGCGGCTCAAGCCGCTCGGCGGGACGCCGGTGGCCGTCCGGCCCGGCACGGCCGACGTCGACACGGTCTGGGCCGCGTTCATGCGCGGTCCCCACCGGCCGCCGGAGCACGTGGCGCGCGCCGGGCCGCGGCTGATCTGGGACCTCGGCTGCAACATCGGCCTGACGATGGCCGACCTGGCGGTGCGCTTCCCCGACGCCGAGATCGTGGGCGTGGAGCTGGATGAGGCCAACGTGCGGCTGGCGCGAGCCAACCTGGCCCCCTGGGGCGAGCGCTGCCGCGTGATACACGCGGCCGTCTGGCCCGAGGACGGTGAGGTCTGGTACCACAGCTGGGCGGGCGCCACCTCCGGATACAGGGTGGCGACGCCGGAGCGCCAGGCCACCCGTGAGGGCCCGGTGGTGCCAGCCGTGTCGCTCCTCTCCCTGCTGGCCGCCGAGGGCGGCGAGGACCACTGGGTGGACTACGTGAAGGTCGACGTCGAGGGCGCCGAGGCCCACCTGCTGCGCGAGAACACCGGATGGGCGGACGGCGTCGGGGCGCTCAAGGTCGAGGTGCACCAGCCCTACACGGTCGACGAGTGCCTGGCCGACGTCCGCGCGCTCGGGTTCGCCGCGTCGCGCGACAGCCGTCATCCGGCCTGCGTCGTGGGAGTCCGGAGCTAGAGACTCGACCTTGCGGCGGCGGAGCGCATGGCCGCCTCGCCGCCGGCTCCGATGGCGCGAGCGCCGCCCGCCGCTCCCAGTCGCCCCTCCTCCTCCGCCGACAGCTGCTCCAGCTCGGCGATCCTGTCGCTGACCTGACTGTCCACCAGCGGCTGCACCAGCCCGCGCGCCACGATCAGCGCTCCCAGCCAGCGCGGGGTCATGACCCAGCGCGAGCGGCGCTCGATCCCGCGCACGACGGAGTCCGCGGCAGCCGAGACCGGATAGGTCTTGGCCAGCGGGCCGCGTATGCCGCTGCGCATGAAGCTGAAGTCCTTGTGCTCCTCGGCGCCGCGCACCATGTCGGTGTCGATCCACGAGAAGTAGGCCACCCCGACGCCCACGCCGTGGTGGGCCACCTCCATGCGCAGGCTGTCCGCGAAGGCCTCGATGCCCGCCTTGCTGGCGGCGTAGGGGGCCATGCCCGGGGCGTGGCCAACCGCCGCCAGCGACGCTACCGGCAGCAGGTAGCCGCGTCGCTCGATCACGTGCGGCAGGCACAGCCGCAGTGTGCGGGCGGCGCCGATCAGGTTGATCTCCATGACCCGCTCGAGCCACTCGGGGTCGGTGCGCACCACCAGCCCGCCGGCGCCCACGCCGGCATTGGCCATCGCCACGTCGATGCCGCCGAACCGCTCCACCGTCCCGGAGATCGCGGCCTCGAGCGACTCGCGATCGGTCACGTCCGCCTCGAACCAGATCGCCTCGGGACCGCACTCGGCCGCGACGCGCTCCAGCTCCTGCGGCTCGAGCCCCACAAGCGCGACCCTGCCGCCACGCTTGGCGATCCGCCTGGCGGACTCCGCCCCGATCCCCCGAGCCGCCCCGGTTATCAACACCGCCTTGCCATCGAGCGAATAGCGACGGCGAGCCACGAAAGGAGCCTACTTGCTGAGCCAGAGCTGACGCATGAGCCCTAGCACAGCTGGTGCGACGAAAACGAGGTCAAGCCCCTCCCGAAAACACGCGTGAGCACCGGCGTAGCGGCGGGCGGGAGCCGACGGTGGAGCCTCCCGGCCGAACGACTCCGCAGGCCGAAAAAGCAGCAATAAAGGGAAACAAGCACCGGCCTGGGCGTATCGGCCGAGGACCAGTGAGGACCGGGAGGCTCTACCGGAGGCAGGACCCGCCCGAAGCCACGCCGGTCCCTAACTCCCGTCAACCACCGACGCGGGCGTAAACCTCGTCGAGGAGCGCATCCTGGTCGTCGAGCTCGAAGTTCTGCGACAGATACCGCGCCGTCTCCTCGCGCGGAGTCCCGTTGAGCGCCATGTTGAGCGCGATCAGCCGCGCTCCCTCGGCACCGCGAATCGAGCGTCCGCCGGACGACGGCTCCTCGACGGGCGGCGCCTCCTCGGGCACCTCCTCGACCTCGGCGACGACGGGCTCGGGCTCCTCTTCGACCTCGGCCTCGACCGGAGGCTCCTCCACAGCGGTCTCGACGGCGACGTCCTCGTCGGTGTCGACCTCGCCGCCGGGGTCCGATGCCATGGCCACGACCTCCGGCTCGGCGTCGACCGGACCGGCGTCGTCCTCCTCATACGGCGCGCCGCCGCCGCGGGTGGGCTCGAGCCGAGCCTCGCGGACGTGGGCGAACTCGCTGCGCATGGAGTCCAGCTCCGAGGCCAGCGATCGTGACGCGCCATTCACATTCTCGACCAGGCCGTTGGCGGACGAGCGCAGCTCGCCCAGCACACGGTCGATCTCGGCCTCGACCCCGTTCGCGCGCTCGAGCGTGCGCTCGGTGGCCTCCTCGGCCTTCCGGACCCGCTCCACGGCGTCCGAGTCGGCCTTCTCGCGTGTCTCACGGGCACGCTTGGTGGCCTCGTCGGTGATGCGCCGGCCCTCCGTCTCAGCCTGGGCCTGGATGTCGGCGGCGCTCTTCTCGGCCGCCTCCACGATCGAGCGGACCTGGTCCGCCGCCGTGGTGGCCAGCGAGGTCGGCGATGGCTTCTGCTGGCGCTGGAGCTCCGAGGCGGCGTCGGCTATCTCGCGCAGGTGCCTGTCGACCTCGTCCGGGTCGTACCCGCGGCGGGCTGCGGAAAAGTCGTTCCGCTCGATGAAGTGGCGATCGAGTTCCAAGTGTTATTTCTCCCCTGACTCCTGGGTCGGAATCGGCAGACTACCGTATGCCCGCCGCAGTTTCGACGCGGGCCGCCACGAGTCCTTCAACCCGGCCGCGAGTCACGCTCGAGCCTCGGCTTCGTCCAGCTCCCGGCGCAGGTCCTTGATCTCGTCGCGCAGCTTAGCGGCGTACTCGAAGCGCAGGTCGTCGGCCGCCAGGAGCATCTCCTCCTCCAGCTCGACTAGCGTCTTGGACACTTCCTCGGCGGACATCCCCTCGCGCTCGCGAACCCGGGAGCGCCGGCTGCCCTTGGGCACCTTGGACTCGAGCGCCAGGAAGTCGCCGATGTCGGAGATGCCCTTCTGGACGGTGGCGGGGGTGATCCCGTGCTCGGTGTTGTACGCCACCTGGATGGCGCGCCGGCGGTCCGTCTCCCCGATCGCCTTGCGCATCGCGGCCGACTCCTTGTCGGCGTACATGATCACCTTGCCCTTGACGTTGCGGGCCGCCCGGCCGATCGTCTGGATCAGCGACGTCTCGCCGCGGAGGAAGCCCTCCTTGTCCGCGTCGATGATGCAGACGAGCGACACCTCCGGCAGGTCGAGCCCCTCGCGGAGCAGGTTGACCCCCACCAGGACGTCGAACTCGCCCAGTCGCAGCTCGCGGATGATCTGGATCCGCTCCAGGGTGTCGATCTCGGAGTGCAGGTAGCGCACCCGGAAGCCGTACTCGAGCAGGTAGTCGGTCAGGTCCTCGGACATCTTCTTGGTCAGGGTGGTGACCAGGGTGCGCTCGCCGGCCTCCGTGCGGGCGCGGACCTCGTTCATCAGGTCGTCGATCTGGTTCTTGGTCTCGCGGACCTCGACCTCGGGGTCCACGATGCCGGTCGGGCGCACGATCTGCTCCACGACCCTCGAGCTGTGCGACCGCTCCCACTCCCCCGGCGTGGCCGAGACCAGGATCAGCTGGGGCACGATCGAGAGGAACTCGTCGAAGGTCTGCGGGCGGTTGTCCATGGCGCTGGGCAGCCGGAAGCCATAGTCGACCAGCGTCGACTTGCGCGAGCGGTCGCCCTCGTACATCCCCCCGATCTGCGGGACGGTCTGGTGCGACTCGTCCGCGAAGCAGACGAAGTCGTCCGGGAAGTAGTCGATCAGGCAGTACGGACGCGCTCCAGGCGGCCGGCCGTCCAGGATCCGCGAGTAGTTCTCGATCCCGTTGCAGAACCCCAGCTCGCGCAGCATCTCCATGTCGAACTGGGTGCGCTGGCGCAGGCGGTGCGACTCCAGCAGCTTGCCCTCCGCCTCCAGCTCGGCGCAGCGGGCCTCCATCTCGTCGCGGATCTCGACCACGGCGCGGTCGATCGTGGGGCGGTCGGTGGCGTAGTGGGTGGCGGGCCAGATGCCGATGTGCTCCAGCTCGCCCATCAACTCGCCGGTCAGCGGGTCGAAGTGCTGGATCGACTCGATCTCGTCGCCGAAGAACTGGGCCCGGAAGGCGGTCTCGGAGTAGGCCGGAAACACCTCGAGCGTCTCGCCGCGAACCCGGAACTTGCCGCGGCCCAGCGCCTGGTCGTTGCGGCTGTACTGGATGTCTACGAGCTTGCGCAGGACCTCGTCGCGGTCCACCAGCTCGCCCTTCTTGAGCAGCAGCATCTGGGCGTCGTACTTCTCGGGCGAGCCCAGGCCGTAGATGCACGACACGCTCGCGACGATCAGCACGTCGCGGCGGGCGAACAGGGCGGCCGTCGCGGAGTGACGCAGCCGGTCGATCTCCTGGTTGATGGCCGAGTCCTTCTCGATGTAGAGGTCCTTCGACGGGACGTAGGCCTCGGGCTGGTAGTAGTCGTAGTAGGAGACGAAGTACTCGACGGCGTTGCGGGGGAAGTAGGTCCTGAACTCGTTGCAGAGCTGGGCCGCCAGGGTCTTGTTGTGCGCGATGATCAGGGCGGGGCGCAGGGTCTGCTCGATGATCCAGGCCATCGTCGCGGTCTATCCCCTGCCAGTCGCGCCAAGGA
>JAXDIC010000266.1:0-3023 GCA_034664185.1 Thermoleophilaceae bacterium | reverse complement strand
TTGCCGTTCGGACTGAGCGGCAGCGCGTCCAGCGTCACGAACGCCGAGGGAACCATGTAGGCCGGGAGCGTCTGGGCGAGGAGCTCCCGCAGGGCGGCGGTGCTCGGCACCGGGGAGCCCGGCGAAGGCACCACGTACGCGACGAGCCGTCGGTGCCCGCGCTTGTCTCTGCGAGCCATCACGACGGCATCCCCGACGCCGGCGTGCTGCCGCAGGCGGCTCTCGATCTCCCCCGGCTCGACGCGGAACCCGCGGATCTTGACCTGGTCGTCGGCGCGCCCGACGAACTGCAGCTCCCCCTCGGCCGTCCAGCGAACCACGTCACCGGTCCGGTACATGCGGGAGCCCGGCGCCCCGAAAGGGTTGGCAACGAACCGTTCGGCGGTTAGTCCGGGACGGTGCAGGTAGCCGCGGGCCAGGCCCCCGCCGCCCACGTACAGCTCGCCGGCGATCCCGACCGGCACCGGCCGCAGGGCTCCGTCGAGCACGTAGACCCGGGTGTTCCAGATGGGGCGGCCGATCGGCGGTGTCCCACCCGGTGTTAGCGGCCGGCTCCAGGTGGAGACGACCGTCGACTCCGTCGGCCCGTAGGCGTTGATCATCCGCCGCCCCGGCGCCCAACGAGCCACGAGCTCCGCCGTGCACGCCTCGCCGCCGACGATCACGCCGCGGAAGCGTGGCAACCCGGTCTCGGCCACGCCGTCCGGCACCGTGGCAAGCGCTACCGGGGGAATCAGTGCATGGGTAACCTCCTGCTGCGCCAACACCTCGGCCAACGCGTCGCCGAGGAGCGGGCCCGGCGGAGGCACCACCAGAGCAGCTCCGGCCGGCAGCGACATGCACAGTTCCAGGACGGAGGCGTCGAAGCTGGGGGAGGAGAACTGCAGGATCCGGTCCTCCGGCGCCACGGCGAAGCGGTCCACCTCGGCGGCCGAAAAGCTCGCCAGCCCGGCGTGTGAGACCACCACGCCCTTGGGACGCCCCGTCGAACCCGACGTGTAGATCACGTACGCCGGGTGCGCCAACGTCAACGGGCTGCGCCGATCCGCGTCGGTCGGGGCCCGGCACGGCATACCAGCTAGCGCGGCGGCCGTCGCCGGATGGTCGACCACGAGCACGGGCGTGCCGTCGAGGCACCCCAGCTCGTGCACGAGATCGCCCAGCGTGAGCACCAGCACCGGCTGGGCGTCGGCCAGCATGAAGGAGATCCTCTCCTCGGGGTAGGCAGGATCCACCGGCAGGTAGGCGGCACCCGCCTTGACCACCGCCAACTGCGCAACCACGATCTCCACGGACCGTGGCAGCGCCAGCGCCACAATCCGCTCCGGGGCCGCCCCGTGTCCGATCAGCAGGTGCGCCAACCGGTTCGCCCGCGCCTCCAGCTCGGCGTAACTCAACGCGCCTGTCTCGGACAGCACCGCCGGCGCATCCGGCGTCCGCGCCACCTGCGCCTCGAACAGCGCCGGGAACGACAGCCGGGCAACGCCACGGTCGGTGTCGTTCCACGCCTCGAGCACCTGATGTCGCTCGGAGCCGGTCAGGATGTCGATGCGTCCCAGCGGGACAGCGGCGTTATCGGCAACGACCTCGAGCACACGGGCAAAATGGCCGGCCAACCGCTCCACCGCCCCGGCGTCGAACAGGTCGCGACGGTACTCGACGACACCAGTCAATCCGGCGTTGTGCCGGATGAGCCGGGCTGTGACGTCGGTCGCTGGTGATGCGGCAGCCAGCTCGCAACCGGCTGCCACTCGGGCCAGCGCTGCTCCCAGGCCAAGCTCTTCGACCAGGTGGTCGAAGGGGATCTCGGAGTGTGCCTGGGCTTCCTTCGCCGTCGCCCGCACGTGCAGCAGGAAATCGAGGAACGAGGTCGAGTCGGCCGCCCGGGACCGCACCAGCACGGGATGTGTGCGTCCTGGAGCCGGCACCGCGACCACGACGTCGTCCTGGCCCTTGTAGCGTGCCAGGACCACCTGGATGGCGGCGACCGTGAGGTCGAGCCACGAGACGTCGTGCTTCCCCGACAGTGCGGCCAACCGGCTGCTCACGTTGCGCGGCACATCGAACGCCCGCGCCGCGACCCCCGAACTGGTCTGATGTGGGCGCGACCGGTCGGTCGGCAGCTCGTGTGCCGACACACCGTCGAGCTGTCCTTTCCAGTACCGCAGTCCCTCGCTGAACGTCAACCTACGCCACGCAATCCCAACGGCCGGCTCCACCGTGCGGCAGAAAGCCTCGCGACCGGGCAATCATCAGCTAGATTGGCTTGCATCTGGAGTCTTTCGTTCTATTAATTCGGCGCCAGTATTCTGGTGCTATTGTCCGATCTTCTACTTTGTCGGAGCACGTTGCTGGGGCGCGAAGAGATGGAGTCACACAGCCGACGCCGCGCGTCGGAGCGCCTCGAAGAAAACCGGCAAAGGCGAGCCGGGGGGGAGCTGCCTTCCTCGTACAGCTACCCCACAATTCCATAAAAACGAGCGAAGAAGACGGTTTGGGGGCGACCGCGGGCGCGAAGAGTGAGCGCCAAACAGACTGCTCTTCTTGGCCTTCACGGTACGCGATCCCCCCCAGGAGCGGTGTCGTGTTCGATACCCGGCATCTTCGCCGGCAAAACATTAGCAATTCTTCAAGATTGACCGGCGCGGTGTTACAGCTAGCAGAATTTGCCACACGGTGGAGTCCAAAGGCGACCAGGACGGCAGGAAAATAGGCCGCTCATAGCAGTTCAGAGCGTAGCATCGAGCCTCGGAAAGGTCCAGAGCCAACCCGTCCGAATTCGGTCGGGTGTTTCGTCTTCCTCACGACCCACTCGGGACAGCGGCGGCGGTCGATCAGTTGTCCATGAAGGGACAGCAAATTGGCCGCTGGTGGCCGCCGGTCTCACCCCAGCGTCGGAGGCTGTATCTGGCCGGCGAGGCGGCCGTCGGACACGGACAGCACGGAGTCCGCCGCGGCGGCGACCGCAGGGTCCTGCGTCGCCAGTACGATGGTCTGCCCGAGCTCTCGCACGGCCTGATGGA
>JAXDIC010000254.1:0-8773 GCA_034664185.1 Thermoleophilaceae bacterium | reverse complement strand
TGACGATCCGCACGCCCGACTTGTCCGACTCGTCGCGCAGGTCCGAGATCTCGGGCACCTTCTTGTCGTTGACGACCTCGGCGATCTTCTTGATCAGCCCCGAGCCGTCGTTGCGCCCGTCGCCCTTCGTGACCTGGTAGGGCATCTCGGTGACGATGATCGCCTCCTTGCCCTGGCGCAGCGGCTCGATGTGCGCCCGCGCGCGCATGACGATGCGGCCGCGGCCGGTCTCGTAGGCGTCCTTGATGCCCTGCCAGCCGACGATGATGCCCGCCGTGGGGAAGTCGGGTCCCTTGATGTGCCGCATGAGGCCGGCGGTGTCGATCTCTGGATCGTCGATGTACGCGACGACGGCGTCGATGGTCTCGCGCAGGTTGTGCGGGGGGATGTTGGTGGCCATGCCGACCGCGATGCCGGCCGACCCGTTGACGAGCAGGTTGGGGTAGCGCGCCGGGAGGATGAGCGGCTCGAGGCGGCGGTCGCTGTAGTTGGGGCCGAAGTCGACCGTGTCCGCGTCGAGGTCGCGCAGCATCTCGGTGGCGAGCCGCGCGAGGCGGGCCTCCGTGTAGCGCATGGCCGCGGCCGGGTCGCTGTCGATCGAGCCGAAGTTGCCCTGGCCGTCGACCAGCGGGTAGCGCATGGCGAAGTCCTGCGCGAGCCGCACGAGGGCGTCGTAGATGGCCGAGTCCCCGTGCGGGTGGAAGTTCTTCATGACCTCGCCGACGACGGCCGCCGACTTGTCGTACGGGCGCGTGGGCTGGAGGCCCGTGTCGTACATCGCGTACAGCACCCGGCGGTGCACCGGCTTGAGGCCGTCGCGCACGTCCGGCAGCGCACGGCCGACGAGGACGCTCATCGCGTAGTCGAGGTACGAGGACCGCATCTCGACTTCGAGAAGACGCGACTCGATATTGCCTCCGGATAGCTGTTCCACGGTGGCCATAGCCGCCTACACGTCCAGGTTGATGACGTCGCGGGCGTGCTTCTCGATGAACGCGCGCCTGGGCTCCACCTGCTCGCCCATCAGCATCGAGAAGATGAGGTCGGCGGCGCTGGCATCGTCTACGGAGACCTGCTGGAGCGTGCGCCGCGACGGGTCCATGGTGGTGTCGAAGAGCTGGTCCGGGTTCATCTCGCCGAGCCCCTTGAAGCGCTGGAGCGGGACGCCCTCCTTGCACACGTCCAGAACCGCGCGGCGGAGGTCCTCGAACGACAGAGCCGTCTCGTCCTTCTTGGCCAGCCGCACGTCGAACGGCGGCGTGCCGGCCAGCGCCTTCAGCTCGCCGTGCACGCGCACGAAGTTGCGGTAGTCGCTGCTGGCGAACAGGTCGCGGCGCAGGCGGTGGGTGGACGCCGAGCCCGTCTTGCGCTCGATCGTGCGCACGCGGATCTCCATCGGATCCTCGTCGAGCAGCTCGGTCTCGTACGGCTCGCCCTTGTGGTCGGGCTTCTTGAGCAGGTCGATGACCGCCTGGGCGTCACCCGCGGCCTCGTCCAGGATCTGCGACTCCTCGAGGAACGTGATGGTCTCGTGGCCGTAGTCGGCGCGCATCGCCGAGGCCCAGCCCTCGTACTGCTTGATCAGCCGGATGAACTTCTGCCAGCGCGCCTGCGTGAGCTTGAACGGCTCGCCGCCGCGGTCGCCGATCTCGACGTTCTCGAGCTTGTCGCGCAGCAGCATCTCCTCGAGCTCCGACTCGCGCTCGATGTACACGTCGCGCTTGCCGATCTTTAGCTTGTAGAGGGGCGCCTTGGCGAGGTAGACGTAGCCGGCCTCGATCAGGTCCGGCATCTCGCGGAAGAGGAACGTGAGCACCAGCGTGCGGATGTGCGCGCCGTCGACGTCCGCGTCGCACATCAGGACGATCTTGTGGTAGCGGGCCTTCTCGATGTCGAACTGCTCGCGGATGCCGGTGCCGATGGCCGTGACCAGCGCCTGGATCTCCTGGTTGGAGAGGACCTTGTCGATCCGGTTCTTCTCCGCGTTGATGATCTTGCCGCGCAGCGGCAGCACCGCCTGGGTGTTGCGGTCGCGACCCTGCTTGGCGGAGCCGCCGGCCGAGTCGCCCTCGACCACGAACAGCTCGGCCAGCGCCGGATCGCGCACGGAGCAGTCGGCGAGCTTGCCCGGAAGCGTGGAGTTCTCGAGCGCGGACTTGCGCGTTAGATCGCGCGCCTTGCGCGCGGCCTCGCGGGCGCGCGCGGCCGCCACCGCCTTGCTGAGGATCTGCTTGGCCTCGTTGGGGTTCTCCTCCATGAAATCCGCCAGGCAGCGGTTGACCGCGGCCTGCACGAAGCCCTCCACGGGCGGATTGCCCAGCTTGGTCTTGGTCTGACCCTCGAACTGCGGGTCCTGGACCTTGACCGAGATGATCGCGGTGAGCCCCTCGCGGACGTCCTCGCCCTGGAGGTTCTCGTCCTTCTCCTTGAGCAGGCCCTTCTGGCGCGCGTACGCGTTGAGGGTGCGCGTGAGCGCCGAGCGGAAGCCCGACAGGTGCGAGCCGCCCTCGTGCGTGTTGATGTTGTTGGCGAACGAGAGCAGCGACTCCTGGTAGGAGGAGTTCCACTGCATGGCCACCTCGACCTCGCCCACCTCGCCCTCGTCCGCGAGGTAGATGACCTTCTTGTGGATGGCGTCGCGCGTGCCCTGCGAATGCAGGTAGTGCACGAAGTCCACGATTCCGCCGTCGTACTTGAAGCTCTCCCGGAAGGTCTCGCCGCGCTCGTCGACGAAGTCGATCCGCAGGCCCTTGGTGAGGAACGCCATCTCGCGGAAGCGCTGCTCGAGCACCGACTGGTCGTAGTCGATCGTCTCGAAGATCTCGAGGTCCGGCTGGAACGTGATCTGGGTGCCGCGGCGATCGGTCTTCGAGCCCTTGGCGAGCGGCGCCTGGGGCACGCCGCGCTCGTAGGTCTGCGTCCACTCGTGGCCGTCGCGCCAGATGGTCAGCTCGAGCTTCTCCGTGAGCGCGTTGACGACCGAGACGCCGACGCCGTGCAGGCCGCCGGAGACCTTGTAGCCGCCGCCGTCGCCGAACTTGCCGCCCGCGTGGAGGACCGTGAGCACGACCTCGGCGGCCGGCTTGCCCTCCTTCTTCATGATGTCGACCGGGATGCCGCGACCGTTGTCGGTGACGGTGACGCTGGAGTCGGGGTGGATCGTGATCTCGACGTGGTCGCACTCGCCGGCCAGGGCCTCGTCGACCGCGTTGTCCATGACCTCGTAGATGAGGTGGTGGAGGCCGCGCGTGCCGGTGGACCCGATGTACATGCCGGGTCGCTTGCGGACGGCCTCGAGGCCCTCGAGGACCGTGATGTCCTTGGCGCCGTACGACGAGCTCTTCGAGTTGGACTTCTTGGGCGGCAAGGCGTCCTTTCTTCAGCCTCTCTACACGTGACAAACCCCGACTCCGCACGTGTCTCGACACGGGTCGGGGCGAGGCGCTCCGCCTATCTGGAGCGCGTCTTAAAGGATAGCAGCGCAGACGGCGGAAACTGGGCTGGGAAGCGTTACAAAATGCCCGCAAATCGCGCATATTTGGAACATTATGGAAACGAGAGCGCGACGCGCTGTGAGCACACCTCGGCCGCGGCCGCCGAAACGCGCCCGAGCGGGGTTCGCTCAGACCCCACGCACGCTGCCGACCAGCACCCGCAAGGCGCGCACGGGACGGCTCTCGGAGCCGCCGGCGACGAGGTCGTTGAGGCGCGTCACGAGGTCGCCCGAGAGCAGGTCGAGCTCCTGCGCCCAGACGGCCGATCTGCACTCCACGGTGACCACTCCCTCGCGCTCGGACACCGGCGCGGCCTCGGCTGCGATCACGTCCCCCACGGCGTGGACCCAGCACGCCTGAACGGTCGCGAGGGTGGTGGCCGGGGCCAGCGTGGCCGACAGGTCCGCGAGTGCCGTGCCGAGGGTTCGCGGAGCCCGGCGCCTCACGCGGCCACCCGCGGCGACTCCTGGACGGCCGCGCCCGACGCCACCGCGATCAGCGTGACGTCGGCCGCGCCGGCGCCCGGGACGTGGTCGGCGTCGGTGGTGGTGATGACGGCCTGGCCTTCCGAGCGAACCAGGGCGGCCAGCGCCTCTCGGCGCGTGGAGTCGAGCTCCGACATGACGTCGTCGAGGAGCATGAGCGGCGGCGTGCCGCGGGTGGCCAGGACGTCGCGCTCGGCGAACAGGAGCGCCAGGAGCGCCACGCGCTGCTGTCCCTGGGAGCCGAGCGTGCGCAGCACGCGCCCGCCGTGCCTGAGGCCGAGGTCGTCGCGGTGCGGACCGTGGGTGGTGAAGCCGCGATCGAGGTCGGCGCCGCGGCGGGCGGCCAGCTCCTCCCGGATGACCTCCGGGTCGGCCCCTGCGCATCGGGGCGCGTAGCGCAGCTCCGCCGTCTCGGGGAGCCCCAGCTCCTCTGCGCGGGCGGCGAAGGAAGGAGCCACGAGCTCGGCCGCCGACGCGCGATCCGACATCAGCTCGGCGCCGTGTCGAGCCAGCTCGCGATCCCACGGGTCGAGCAGCTCCGGTCGCCCCGATCCGGCGCGTACGCGGGCGATCAGCGCGTTGCGTTGCGCGAGCGTGCGCGAGTAGGCGGCGCGCGTGCTGGCGCGAGCGGGCCACAGCGCCGCGACGACGCGGTCGAGGTGCGCGCGGCGACCCGCCGGCGGACCCTTGACGAGGTCGAGGCGGTCGGGCAGGAACACGCTGACCAGCGGCCGCGGCGGGTCGGCTCCCTTGGCCAGCGGCGCACCGTCCACGCGCACGCGCTTCTCCTCGCCAGGCTCGAGCCCGACCTCGAGCGCGTGGAGACCGTCCTCGGCGGCAACCTCGACCTCGACCCGGGCCACGCCCGTGCCGAGCCGGACCACCTCGCGCTCGTTGGACGTGCGGCACGAGCGAGCCGTGAGGCCAAAGTAGAGCGCCTCGAGCAGGTTGGTCTTGCCCGCGCCGTTGGGCCCGGCGACGACGGTGAGCCCGGGCCCGAGGCCGACCTCCGCGCGCTCGTAGTTGCGGAAGTCGCGCAGTCGGAGGCGCGTGACGTGCACCGGACTAGCGCAGAGCCGTGATTGCGGCCATCAGACGTTCAACCTGATGGGCATTACCAAGTAGATGAACGAGCCGGCGTCACCATCGGCGCCGGACTCGATCAGGCCTGGCCGCAGAGGGCTGATGAGCTTGAGCACGAGCTCGTCGGATTCGGCGCTCTCGAGCCCCTCGCGGAAGAAGTCGGGGTTGAAGCCGATCTCCAGCGGCTCGCCCTTGAACGGCACGGGGAGCGACTCGTTGGCCTCGCCGATGTCCGGGGTCTGGGCCGAGATCTCGAGTGAGCCGTCGCTGAAGCGCAGTCGCAGCGGAGCGTTCTTCTGGGCGAGCAGGCTGATGCGCCGGACCACCTCGACGAGCTCCGGCGTGCTGACCCGCAGCTCGTGCTCGAACGACTCGGGGAGGAGCTGCTTGTAGTTGGGGAAGCGCCCTTCGACGAGCCGCGACGACAGCGTGACGTCGCCGAGCCGGAAGATGGCCTGGTGCTCCAGCGCGGCGACCTCGATCTCGTCGGGGTTGTTGGACGCGGCGATGCGGCCCAGCTCCTGGAGGGTGCGGGCCGGCACGTTGGCCTCGAGCGTGCCCTCGAGCGGCTGCTCGAGGGCGGTCTCCTTGACGCTGAGGCGATAGGAGTCGGTTGCGACCATGCGCAGCTCGCGCTCGCCGGCGGAGACCAGGACGCCGGTGAGATGAGGCCGCGTTTCGTCGCGGGAGGC
This sequence comes from Thermoleophilaceae bacterium, assembly GCA_034664185.1. Classification (GTDB taxonomy): domain Bacteria; phylum Actinomycetota; class Thermoleophilia; order Solirubrobacterales; family Thermoleophilaceae; genus AC-37. The sequence continues at coordinate 3,019 of JAXDIC010000254.1, read as the reverse complement.
GGCGCGTGCCACACGATTGATCGTCTCGACGAACTCTCGCGCCGGCAGCTTCATGACGGTGGCGTCACCTATTTCCGGCAGCCGTGGGAACTCGTCGGCTGGGAGGGTGCGTAGATGGAACCTGGACGGGCCCGACACCACCTCTACGTCGCCCTGCGTCGATCGGTACTCGATCGACACGTCGTCCTTGGGGAGCGAGCGAACGACGTCGAGGAGCAGCCGCCCGGGAATGACCGCGGTGCCCTCACGCTCCGGCTGAGCCTGTACGCGGACGCGAACCCCCAGTTCCATGTCCGTGGCCTGAAGCTCGACCGCTCCCTCCTCGGCGCGGAGCATGACGCCCGCGAGCGTCTGGATGGAGCTGCGCGTTGAGGCACCGCGGACGGCTATGCCGAGCGCGCTGAGGAACGTCTCCTTGCCAATCGAGAACTTCATCTAGAAGGAAGACTCTCTTTCTTGATTGAGACAGGTGCTGTTGAGATGTTGGCTGGTGGTCGTCATTGGCTTGGGAAAGCGGGATCGGGGTGTAGGCAAGCTGTCGATTGTCTCATCAGGACCGGTCGGCCGAGTGCCCGGCGAGCTCGGACCTCGTGCGCTCCACGGCACCGGCGGCCTCACCGTGCGCGTCGAGCTGCGAGGCGATACGACGATGGGCGTGCAGCACCGTGGAGTGGTTGCGACCGCCGAAGTAGCGCCCGATGGCCGGCAGGCTGGCGTCGGTCAGCTCGCGAGCGAGATACATCGCGACCTGCCGCGCGAGTGCGACCCGCGGCCGGCGATCGTGCGCCATCAGCGCCTCGACGGGGACCTCCATCGCGGCCGCCGCGGCCGCCTGGATCTCCTCCAGCGTGGCCGGCCGGCCGGCCGGCCCCGAGTAGAGGCTGCTCAGTACATGGCGGGCCAACTCGGGCGTGGGCGCCTCGCCGCGCAGGGAGGCGTAGGCGATCACCCGGATCAGGGCTCCCTCGAGGGCGCGCACGCTGCTGGTCACGCACGCGGCGATCTCGGCGAGGGTTCCGGGCGCGACGCCCGCCAGCGCATCGGCACGCGCCCGCTGCTGGAGGATGACCAGGCGCGCGTCCAGGCTGGGCGGCTCGAGCTCAGCCACGAGGCCGCACTCGAAGCGCTCCCGGAGTCGGGCCTCGAGGGCGTCGATGTCACGCGGCCGCCGGTCGCTGGTGATCACCAGCTGGCTGCCCGTCTCGTACAGCGCGTTGAAGGTATGGAAGAACTCCTCCTCGGTGCGCAGCTTCTCGGCCAGGAACTGGACGTCGTCGACGAGCAGGACGTCGACGTCGCGGAAGCGCGTTCGGAACGAGCGCGTGTCGCCGCTGCGCACGGCGCGGACGAACTCGGTGGTGAAGTCCTCGACCGTCACGTAGCGGACGGTCAGCTCGGTCTCGTAAGCCTGGACGTAGTTGCCGATGGCGTGCAGGAGGTGGGTCTTGCCGAGTCCGGGAGGCCCGTGCACGAACAGCGGGTTGTAGGCCTGCGCGGGCTGCTCGGCAACCGCGAGCGCCGCGCCGTGCGCCAGGCGGTTGCCGCTGGAGATCACGAAGCGATCGAACGTGTAGCGCGGGTTGAGGACCGCGATCGGCGCCTGCGCCGGACCGGCCGCGATCTCGGCGGAGGGCTGCCAGCCCCCGTCGACGATCTCCACCGAGTCGGCGACGCCCGCGCGCTCCGCGGCGCGGCGCAGGAGCGGCAGGTAGCTGTCGGTTACCCAGGTCCGGATGTGCTCCGGAGCGCGCAGGAAGAGCGTGCGTCCCACCCGTCCGGCGGGAGCCAGGGGCTCGAGCCAGATGTGGAAGGTGAAGTCCGTGACCTCGCGCCGGAGCTCCCGCGCCGTCGCTTCCCACGCGCGGGTGAGGTCGTCGGGAAGCGGGGTCTCGGGGTCTTCGGGCACGGGCAGTCGGCACCCCTCCGGCGGGCGGTCTCGGTCGAACATCTGTGAGGAGAAGGCCCGCCTGGGGCGTCCCTGCGGCCCTCGGAAAGCGGAGTGTAGCGTCGATGTGAACGGGTCCGCGAGTGGCTCTCGGAGGGCTTCCCGCAAATCGCGGCGAAAGCTCGCGGACGCCCACCGGCGTGGGTTTGAGCGCGCTCGGAGGGACTCGCCGCGGTGTTGTCAACAGGCTGTTCAGGGCTCCTGGGAGCGAGCCGCCGCGCCCTATACTCTCGGGTCGCACTCGGCCATTCGGCCCCAGCGGCTCCTCCCCATGAAGCGCACCTACCAGCCCAAGAAGCGCAAGCGAGCCCGTACCCACGGGTTCCGCGCGCGCATGCGCACACGCGCGGGCAGGCATGTGCTCAAGCGGCGCCGGAGCAAGGGCCGCCGGCGGCTGACGCCCTGACGATGGCCGGCGGCGACGGCGGCGTCGGGCGCCGCGGCAGGCGCGGTCGCCTCTCTAGGAGCGCCGACTTCGATCGCGTCTACCGTGAGGGCCGATCGCACGCCAGCCGCCATCTCGTGCTCTACGCGTTCCCGCGCGCCGACGAGGACCGCGACCCGCGACTGGGGGTCTCGGTCGGCCGCAAGGTGGGCGGGGCGGTCGAGCGCAACCGCGTCAAGCGGCTCCTGCGCGAGGCCTTCTGGGCGCTGGCGCCCGACCTCCCCGAGGGTCACGACTTCGTCCTGGTGGCTCGGCCGGAGGCGGGAGCCCTGGCCGCCGAGGGCGGCGAGGCGCGGGTCGAGGAAGCCCTCCGCGAGCTGGTGCAGGGCGCCGGCCTGACCTCGGAGCGGACGGCGTGAGGGCGCTGCGCGAGCTTATCCTGCTGCCGTTGCACCTCTACCGCCGCGTGGTCTCCCCGGCGCTGCGCCCGCACTGCAAGTACCACCCGAGCTGCTCCGAGTACGCGGTCGACGCGGTCCGCACCTACGGCATCGCGCGCGGATCGCTGCTGGCGGCGTGGCGCGTGTTGCGCTGCAACCCGTGGAGCAAGGGCGGCATCGACCCCGTCGCCCGGCAGGCCATCTTCCGACCTCGAGCGGCGCGCTGAGCCATGTTCTTCCTCGCCAACA
>JAXDIC010000248.1:0-11596 GCA_034664185.1 Thermoleophilaceae bacterium | reverse complement strand
CACCGACGGCCGCCTTGACCTCGGCCCGTGGCAGCAGGTCTTCTACACCGAGTTCGACGGCGGCCGGCCCAAGCGGCTGGTGATCAAGGTGATGGGGGAATAGCGGGGCTCACGGCGGCGGGCGCAGCGCCACCTCGGGGTTCGCGCAGTGCGGCATGCGCTCGCCGCGCAGCGCGGCCAGCAGGTTGTCCGCGCTCATTTCCGCCATCGCCTCGCGCGTGCGCCGCGAGGCTGAGCCGATGTGCGGTGTGACCACCACTCCACCCTGGGCCAGGAGCGGATGGTCGACTGGCAGCGGCTCCGGGTCCGTCACGTCCAGCCCCGCGCCGGCGATCCAGCCCTGGTCCAGCGCCCGCACCAGGGCATCGGTGTCCACCAGCCCACCGCGCGCGGTGTTCACGAGGATCGCGTCCGGCTTCATGCGCCGCAGCTCCGCCTCGCCGATCAGGCCGCGCGTCTCGGCCGTCAGCGGCGCGTGCAGGCTCACGAAGTCCGAGCGCTCGAGCAATTCCCCCAGCGGCAGGCCCCCGGAGCGACTGTTGTGCAGCACCTCCATCGAGAAGCCCTCGGCGCGCCGCGACATCGCGGCTCCGATCCGTCCCATCCCCACTATGCCCAGCGTGGCACCGTGCACCTCCTCGCCCACGAAGGCGATCGGGTCCCACGGCGGCCACTCGTCGCGGCGCACGGCGGCGTCCCCCGCGGCAATCCGCCTCGCGGCGGCCAGGAGCAGACCGAACGCCAGGTCGGCCGTCGTGTCGGTCAGCACACCGGGGGTGTGGCCCACCTGCACGCCGCGCTCGGTGGCCGCGTCCAGGTCGACGTTGTCCACCCCGACCGCGTAGACCGCGACCGCCCGCAGACGCGGGCAGGCGTCCAGCAGCTCGGCGTCGACGCGCTCGGTCAGCTGGCAGAGCAACGCGTCCGCGTCGCGCGCTCCAGCGCGGAGATCGACCGGGTCGGGGGGCGACCGCCCCGGCCACACCTCCACGTCGTGCTCGCCTCGCAGCCGAGCCAGCGCGTCACCCGGCAGCTCGCGGGTGACGAAGCAGCGCGCCAGGAGCTACCCGCTCGACTCGGAGCCGGTCGCGGCGGCAAGCTCCTCGTGCCTGCCCTCGCAGAACTCCTCGATGATCTTCGCGTTGAACGCCGGGATGTCGTCGGGCTTGCGGCTGGTGGTCACGCCCTTGTCGACGACCACCTCCCGGTCGACCCAGTTGCCGCCCGCGTTGCGCACGTCGGTCTTGATGCTGGGGAACGACGTGACCTCGAGGCCCCGCACCACGTCGGCCTCCACGAGCATCCACGGCCCGTGGCAGATGGCGCCCACGGGCTTGCCGGCCTCCACGAACGCCCGCACGAACGCGACGGCGTCCTCGTCGGCCCGCAGGAAGTCCGGATTGGCCACGCCGCCCGGCAGGACCAGACCGTCGTAATCGGACGCGTCGGCGTCCTTGACCGTCACGTCCACGTCGAACTCGTCGCCGTCGTCGAGGTGCTGGAACGCCCGGATCTCACCCTCCTCGAGCGAGACCAGGTCGGTGTCCGCCCCCTCGTCCTCCACGGCCTTACGCGGCTCGGTCAACTCGACCTGCTCGACCCCGTTCGTGGCCAGGAACGCGATTCTCTTTCCGTCAAGCTTGCCCATGTCGTCCTCCTCGAGTCTCTTACCCATTAGATATCCGAACAGGTTCGCCATAAACAAGCCAGAGGAGCCCCGCCGTGATCAACGGAGTCCACGCGATCGTCTTCACGAAGGACGCGGAGGGGCTGCGAGCCTTCTTCCGCGACGTGCTCGGATTCCCGGCCATCGACGCCGGGGGCGGGTGGCTCATCTTCGGCCTGCCGCCCGCCGAGCTGGCGGCCCACCCCGCCGAGGAGGGCGGTCGTCACCAGCTCTACCTCATGTGCGACGACATCGAGGCGACCGCTCTGGAGCTGAAGGGCAAGGGGGTCGAGCTGACTCGGCCGATAAGCGACGAGCGCTTCGGGCGGATGACGGCGATCGCGTTGCCCGACGGTGAGGAGCTCAGCCTGTACGAGCCGCGGCACCCGACGCCATGACGATCGCCAAATCCCCTCAAACGTCCAATTGCCCACCCTATGAGGTGGTGGAATGGACGTTCGCGCGGGCTTTAGGCCGACCCGGCCGTCACCGCGCGGGCGTCGCCCTCGCCCTCGGCGCCCGAGGCGGCGCGGGCCTTGAGCACGACTATGGCGATGTCGTCGCGCGGCTCGCCGGCGCGCTCGCCGCCCAGCGCGGCGTCCAGCAGCCGCTGCGCCAGCTCGTCCGCAGACTCGTCGCCGCGCAGGCCCATCTCGCCGGTCATGTCCAGCGGCTCGCGCAGGACGTCCGGCGCCGCCGCGTCGGTCACGCCGTCGGTGTAGAGGATCGCGGCGTCGCCGGGCTGGAGCTCGATCGTGGCGTCGACCAGATCGGGGTCCGGGACGATGCCGAGGAGGGTGCCCGGCGTACCGATCTCGGTAACCGTCCCGTCCGCGCGCACCAGGAGCGGCAGCGGGTGGCCGCCGCTGGCGAAGCGCAGCCGCACGCCGGCGTCGGTGCGGTCCATGGTCGCGAACAGGACGGTGCAGAAGCGCCGATCGGATCGCTGGCGCAGCATCGCCTCGTTCAGCGTCGCGAGGATCCGGCTGGGCACCCGGTCGCGCATCGCGGCCGCGCGCAGCGTGTAACGGGCCAGCGCGGTGACTGCCGCGGCCTCCGGCCCCTTGCCGCACACGTCCCCGATCACCGCGGCCCAGGCGCCGCTGCCGGTCTCGAAGACGTCGTAGAAGTCCCCGCCCACGTCGAAGCCCTCGCCGGCCGCGCGGAAGCGGGCGGCCACCTCGATGCCGGGCGGCTGGGGCAGCTCGGGCGGCAGCAGGCTCTCCTGGAGCGTGCGGGCGATGTGGGCGCGCTCCCCGTACAGGCGCGAGTTGTCCACGGCCAGGGCGCAACGGCTGGCCAGCTCGCGCGCGAACGCCAGGTCGTCGTCCCCGAACCGGCGGCCGGTCTCCGCGCTCACGAACGTCAGCGCGCCCAGCATGCGCCCGCGGGCGGCCATCGGGACGATCATCACGGACTTCATGCCCAGCTCGCGCAGCATCGCCAGCTGCTCCTCGTCGCGGGCGCCCTCGACCAGCATCTCGTCCGGGATGTCTGGATACAGCTCGGGCTCGCCCGTGCGCAGCACGTTGGGCACGCCCGTCTCCTCGTTCGGGTCGACCGGGTAGCGACGCTGGTGCTCGACCGCCATGTCCACCTTGGCGGGGTCGGTGTGCGCCACCACCACGTGCCTGATGTCGCCGTCCTCGTCGAGCACGTCCACGCCGCACCAGTCGGCCACCTGCGGCACGGCCAGCCGGGCGACGTTGGCCAGCGTGGTCTCGTAGTCGAGCGACGACGCGAGCATGGCCCCGGCCTCGCCCAGGAAGCGCTGCCCCTCGTGCGCCTGGTGCACCTCGGTCAGGTCCTCGAGCACGTTGATCGCCAGAACCGGCCGCCCGTCCTCGCCGAAGACCGGCGTGGCCTTGATGCGGGTCCAGCGCAGGGTTGGGTCGTGACGCGCGCGGAAGCGCACGAGCACCGGCTCCGGCGAGGGATCGCCGGCCAGGGCGCGGCGGCCGGGGAGACGTTCGATTGAGACGGGCTCCCCGTGCTCGTCCAGATACTCGAAGCGCCCGACGATCTCGGACACCGGAGTGGACAGCAGCTCTTCGACCGACGAGAAGCCCATGGACCTGACGGCCGCGTGGTTGGCGTACACGAGCTGGCCGTCCGGCCGCTGAACGGTGATCGCGTCGGCCACCCCGTCGAGGATCGCCTGGAGCTCGTCGCGCGAGCCCCGGAGGTCCGCCTCGGCGCGGGTCAGCTCCCCATAGAGGCGGGTGTTGTCGATGGCGCCCGCGACCCGGTCGGCCAGCTCCTCGGCCAGCCTCACGTCGTCCTCACCGAACGTCACGCCCGATTCGGACGAGGCCAGCGCGATCGCGCCCAGCGTGCGCCCGCGAGCCATCATCGGGACCACCATCAGCGAGCGCATCTCCAGCTCCTCCAGTAGCCGGAGGTTCTCGTCGTCGGCCGACCACCGCCGCAGCACGTCGCGGTCGATCGACGTGTACAGCCGGGACCTTCCCTCTTCCATGATCGCCGACGCACCGTACGCGGCAGCCGCGTCGATCGGGTAGCCGGTGAGGAGCCGCCACGCCAGGCGCTGGCGCTCGGAATCCCAGTGCATCGCCGCCACGGCGCGCACCCCGCCGTCCGGGTCGCGCACCGCGATGAAGCACCAGTCCGCCAGCTCGAGGGCCGCCAGACGCGCCACCTGGATCAGCATCAGCTCCCCATCGAGCGTCGACTCGGCGATCCGCCCGGCCTCGGCGAGCAGCTTGTAGCGCCGGCGGGCCAGCTCGGCGCGCAGTCTGGCGATCGAGAGCCAGACCGCGATCGCGCCTCCCAGGGCGACCACCCCCACGCGGCCCAGGTGGTCGACCGAGCCGAAGAACCCATCGGGCCATCCGACCAGGACCGCCAGCGCCGTGGCATACGCACCGGCGAGCGCCGTCCAGCGTGGGCGCGAGCCGAACGCGGCGACGAACGGCGCCGCGAACAGGAAGCCGACCAGGCGGGCGCTGAGCGCGGCGTCGAGCGCAAAGATCAGCGTGGCGGTCGACAGGGCGGCGAGGAACCACGGCCGCTCGCGGCGGCGACGCGCGAGAAATGCCGGCTCAGCAGCCTCCGTGCGGTCCATCAGAGGCACCTCTTCGCATCGTCCAAGCGTAACCGGACCGCATGAGGGCTTGGGCGCCTAGCCGGGCAGCTCCTCCACGATGTCGAGCCGCCCGCGGAGGCCGGTGGTATCCAGGATGCGACTTGGCGGCCCGGTGCCCGACACGATGGTCACGCGCCTGCCGGCCTTGCGGCCGCGGCTGTCGGCGTTGATCAGCAGCGAGAGCCCGGTCGAGTCGAGGAAGCGGAGGCCGCGAATGTCCAGGATCACGTGCGCCGGCAGCTCGCTGGCCTCGAGCGCGGTCAGACGCTCCTCCACGGAAGGTGCTGTCGCGACGTCCAGCTCGCCCGACAGGGCGATCCGGACGGCGTCCTCCGTCTGCTCGGATTCGAAGCCGATCGACAAGTGCTCGAAGCCTACGTGAGGGGCCGCCGGCGTGCGGCGGGGCGGGTGCGCCTAGGCGCAGTTGGGCCAGGGGGCGGTGCCCCGGGCGCGGTACAGCTTGAGGGCGCGCTTGTCCTGCTCCTGCTCGGACGCCTGGGCGGGGTCGCCGTGACCGCCCACCGACTTCCAGGTCGCGCTGTCGAACTGATACTTGCCGCGGTAACGGCCGCTCTTGGAGACCGCACGCGGGTTGCCGCCCGACTCGCACTTGGCGATCTTGCGCAGCTCGGCGGGAAGCTGGACCGACGACCCGCTGGACCCAGAGGACGACGAGCCGGCCGAGCTCCCGCCGCTGCTCGGGAACCTGCTCTGGCGCAGCTGCACGTGGAGGGCGTGTGCCGTGGCCGAGTCGACGACGCCGTTGACGGTCAGGTGGTGGGCGCGCTGGAAGCGGCGTACCGCTCGGGCGGTCGCGGCGTCGTAGTACCAGGTGACCTTCTGGTGCAGAGCCCGCTGAACGTCGGCCACCGCGGCGCCGGAGCTGCCGATGCGCAGCGACTTGCCGTGCGGCTTCTTGCTCGGAGCCTGGCTGCCGCCGCTGGATGCCATCGCCACGCCGCTGCAGGCGAAGACGGCGAGCACCACAAGGAGCGCCACCAGGCGACCATGGGCGAAGATGTGTAGGGACCGGTTGGGCATCTGACTCTTGCTCTCACGCGGCCTACGGGGTGAGCTGACGGGCTCGCACGAAAATTCGCGCTACGCCACACTCGGGTGGCGATTCGCCCCGTGGACCGCCTCTCACACGGTCCGTTTGGGTCCCCCGTTCCCCACCGCATTGAGCAGCGGGGACTCGGCAACTCCTTAAAGCTAAGCACAACTATCGGCTGGATGTCGAACAACTGAATTCTCGGGCGCTTGCGATTCCCCTTCGACGAGGCCGATCAGGGCGCCCGGAACCAGGATCAGGACGTACGGGACCAGCAGCAGCCGGGTCTCCTGCAGGACTGCTCCGAACGCGTGGATGGTCAGCCAAGCGGGCACGAGCGCGACACCCAGCACGCGCAGTGACAGCGGCCAGCGCCGGAACGACCACAGGGCCAGCAGCGGCAGCACCGTCAGGGTGCGGAACAGCTGGTCCCAGGTCTGCCCGCGGCCGAAGTTGTATTCGAACAGCTGCCAGCCGGGATGCCTGCCGTAGGGCAGGATCAGGTCTCCCGGCCCGGCCGCCACGCGCAGCGCGACCGTCGTCGCGGCGAACGCCGCCAACGCGGCCAGCCCGAGCCGGGCCACCCGCCGGCCCTCGGGAGTCCGGAGGCCGAGCGGCACGGCCCACGCGATGAGCAAGATCGGGACGAGCCCGCTGGTGTCGCGGTTCAGCGCGCCGATGGCGGCCAGCGGCACGACCCACGCGTAGCGGCGGCTAAGGATCAGAAGCGCCGCCGCCAGGTACACCACGACGTCGCCGTAGGTGTCGAACGCCAGGCCCGAGTTGAGCAGCGCCTGGGTCATCGCCCAGGCGATCAGGCCGAGCCCGAGGACGCTGGCGTACCGGCTCAGCCCAAGACGCCGGTACAGGAGCCAGGCCAGGCCGAATATCGCCGCGTTCTGCAGCACCCTGAAGGCCAGGAACCCGGCCACCGCCGGCTCGTGGAACCCGGCGGCGCGCGCGATGCGGCGCGCCTGCGACGCCAGCCACTCCGACGCGACGCGGTACTTCCAGGGGTCGCCGCCCTCGCCGCGCAGCACGCCCCGGTTGCGGGCCACCTGGTTCTGCTCGACGAACGCGTGCGGGTTTGCCCCGGGAGAGATCGGGATCAGCCCGCGGAACTGGTCGTAGACCGTCGCCACGCTCAGGGCCAGCACCAGGGCGCAGACCAGGACCCCGGGTCGCTCGCGGAGCCAGCTCCGGACTGCGCGCGTGGCCATGCCGGCTCCCTCGCCCACGGCCGCGCATGCTCCCGTAAAGTCGCGCTCCGCGCGCCAAGCTGTCGGGCGCGCCCCTCACATCCCCTACCGTTCACCCTCATAGGCCTCGCAAGCACGCGCACCTATCGCCTCCCGCACCGGCTCCTGCTCGCGCTCGTGCTTGCCTGCGCCGCGGTTGCGCTGCTGCCGGCCGGCCCGGCCGCCGCGCGCCAGCGCCGGGTGGCGCCCGCGGCCAGGATCCACGCGCACCCCGCCAAGCGCACGCACCGCCACGGTCGGGCTCGGCGCCGTCGGGCGCGGCCCGTCCTGCCGCAGAACCGCGCGCGGGCTCGCGCCCGCAAGGCCGCCGCCATTCGCAGGTACCGTCGCCACCGCGGCCGCACGGCGCCCGCCCGGCCGCGCGGCAAGGCGGCCATCTTCAACAGCCTGAACGCGGTGGGTATCCCGCAGACCGACGGCTCCCCGTCCGACTCGACCGGCGCGATCGGACCCGCGCAGTACGTGGAGTTCACCAACGGCAGGATCTCGGTGTACGACCGCTCGACGATGGCGCAGCTCAGCACGGCCGTGCAGGACGTCTTCATGGGCGTCTCCGGTGACAGCACCGGGGACCCGCAGATCCAATGGGATCCGGTGTCCAGCCGCTGGTACTACCTCGGCTACGACGACAGCGGGTCGACGCCGTACCACCTCGCCTTCGGATGGTCGAAGACATCGTCCCCGACCGATCTCACCTCGGCGGGCTGGTGCACCTTCACGCTGTCCACCGGCACGCTGTTCCCCGACTTCCCGAAGCTCGGGCACGACAACACTCACCTGATCTTCGGCGTCAACTCGTTCGACCTGTCGGATCCCAACCAGGAGGTCTTCGCCACCTCCCAGATCTTCGCCCTCCCGAAGCCGGCCAACGGCGACACGACCTGCCCGGCGTCGGCTCCCACGGCAACGTCGTTCGGAAGCGCCGCAAGCCCGCTCCAGACCTCCAACAGCCACGACGCGTTCACGCCGGTGCCAGCCAACACCACGGACTCGTCCAGCGTGGGCTACGTGGTGTCCGCCGACGATCCGAACGCGCTGATGGCCTGGCACATCGGCGGGACGCCCACCGTGCCCACGCTGACCGCGGACGGCGACATGTCGGTCGCCGCGTTCTCCATTCCCGCCCCGGCCACCCAGCCCGGCACCACCAACCTGCTCGACACCCTCAACGGCCAGCTGCTCAATGCCGTGGCCCGCAGCGACCCCGGCGCGAGCGGCAAGGAGGCGGTCTGGACCCAGCACGCCATCGACGGCCCCGGCGGCCGCTCGGTGGTGCGCTGGTACGAGGTCATCCCGGCGGACCTGAACGTGCGCCAGCAGGGCACCATCTCCGACCCCTCGAGCTTCGTGTTCAACGGCGCCATATCGCCCGCGGGCAACGGGCAGGACGCGGTGATCGAGTACAGCGCCAGCGGACCGTCGCTCAAGCCCAGCATCCGCGCCAGCGCCCACCGCGCGGCCGGCACGCTCGGCTCGACCGGGTTCCCGATCACGATCGTCACCAGCGCCTTCTCGTTCGACGACTTCACCTGCATCGGCCAGTTCCAGCCCTGCCGCTGGGGCGACTATTCGGGCGCCAGCCCGGATCCGCTCAACTCGGACGTCGTCTGGGGCACCAACCAGTACAGCGGCGGTCAGGTCAGCGGCGGTGACGCGTGGGCCACGCGCAACTTCGCGGTCCAGGTGCAGCCCGGAGGGCCCACCGCGGCCGTATCCGCCAGCCCCGGCACGGTGAACACCGGACAGACCGTGAACTTCGACGGCTCCACCAGCGCCGACACCGAGGCCCAGATCGTGGACTACAGGTGGGATCTGGACGGCAACGGGACGTTCGAGACCGATACCGGCTCCACGCGCACCGTCAGCCGCTCGTACGCGACCGCCGGCACGGTCAACCCCCGGCTGCGCGTGACCGACGCCAACGGCGACCACAACGACTCGGCCACGACGGTCACCGTCAACGCCCTGCCGCCCCCACCGCCGCCGCAGCCCAGCGCGGCGTGCCTGGCCGCCCGCGCCAAGCGCGACCAGCTGGCCAAGACCGTGAAGGCCTTAAAGAAGCGCCTGGCCAAGGCGAAGAAGGCGAGCGCCAAGCGTCGCTACCGGAAGACGCTGGCCCGCCGCAAGGCACAGCTGAAGCAGGCCCAGAAGGCCGCTACGCAGCTCTGCCCGTAGCCCGGCCGGCATCTGCTGTTTACTCCCGTTACGGCCACGGCAACAGGAGACGCATGAACCTCACCTCGCTCATCACCCTTCCGGCGCGCATCGGATACGAGATCGCGCGCAGATCGATCGACCTCGCTGCCGGAGTCGGCCGGATCGTCGGCATCGGCGGAGGTGACTCGGTGGAGCCCGCGGTCCAGGCACCGTCCGAGAAGCCGTCACGGCCGGCGCGCCGCCCCGCGCCCGCCAAGCGCGCCGCCGCCCCGGCCCGCGCGGCCAAGCGCAAGCCGGCTCCGGCCAAGCGGCCCGCCAAGCCGCGGCGCGCGTCCGCCGCCGCCAGTCAGGGCAGCGCCGCCCGCCGGCCCGCTGCCAGGCAGCCGGCTCGGCCAGAGCCCACGCCCGCCGCCAAGGCCCAGCCGCCCGCGGTCCAGCCCACGGCGTCCGCGCCGGCGGAGCCCACACCCGCGCCGGCCCAACCGGTCGCTCAGCCGGAGCCCAGCCCGGCCGCCGCGGCCGCACCGCCGGCCGTGGAGCCCGCCGTCCCGCCGCCGCCACGCGACGCCGCTCCGTTCGTCACGCGCCAGCCCGATCCCAGCCCGGGCACGGCCATCCCCGATCCTGAGGACCGCTTCCCCACGCGCCGCTTCGGCAGCGAGCAGCGCTCGGCCGACGCCGAGCCGCTGCCCTCGGACCTCGCCGACCGCGGCGAGGGTCGCCAACCCGCCCCGCTCGGGTCGAGCGACGAGACCACTGGCGGCGGCCCCGGTCCCGGTGCCGGGCGCGGTCTGGGCCTCCCTTAGGGACACGCCCTAGCTCGCGCGGCAGTCTCTGACGCCCCTCCAGCGGGCGGCTACACTTACGTTACGTAAGCCGCTGCGAAAGGTAAAGCGTTGGAGACCCTAAGGCTCATCCCACTGGACGACACGGTCGTCTTCCCCCATATGGACCTCACGCTCGCCGTGGACGCGGGCTCGGACGATCGCGTGCTGCTCATGCCGCACGGCGACGACGGGAGCTTCGCGAAGGTGGGCACCGTGGCCGAGGTCAACGACCGCGTGCGGCTCCCGGGCGGCGGCCTGGCTGTGGCCCTGCGCGGGCTGCACCGCGGCGTCGCCGGCGCCGCGCACAACGGCGTCGACGGCGAGCTGCGCGTGGAGGTCGAGCCGCGCCCTGACGAGCAGCCGGTCGACGGCCGCACGCGCGAGCTCGAGCGCGAGTACCGCGCCGTGCTCGAGGAGATCCTCGAGCTGCGCGGGGACGACGGACGCGTGAGCGCGTTCATCCGTTCGATCACCGAGCCGGGCGCGCTCGCCGACACCTCCGGCTATTCGCCTGACCTGAGCTTCGAGAACAAGGTCGAGCTGCTGGAGACGCTGGACGTGACCGCGCGGCTGGAGCTTGCCCTGCGCCTGCAGCGCGAGCGGCTGGCCGAGCTGCAGGTACGCCGCCGCATTCGCGACGACGTGCAGTCCGGCGCCGAGAAGCAGCAGCACGAGTACTTCCTGCGCAAGCAGATGGACTCGATCCGGCGCGAGCTGGGCGACGACGACGCGTCCGTGGTGGAGGAGTACCGCGCGAAGATCGAGGAGTCCGGCATGCCGGACGCCGTCCGCGAGCAGGCCGAGCGCGAGCTGGGCCGCCTCGAGCGGATGGGCGAGCAGTCGGGCGAGTCCTCGACCATCCGCAGCTACCTCGACTGGCTGATCGCCGTGCCGTGGTCGGAGCGCTCCGAAGAGCGGCTCGACGCCGTGCACGCGCGCGAGGTCCTGGATGCCGACCACGCCGGGCTCGACGACGTCAAGGAGCGCATCGTGGAGTACCTGGCGGTGCGCAAGCTGCGTGCCGATCGCGGCATCGAGGCCGACAAGCGCTCGGGCGCGATCCTGACGCTCATCGGACCGCCCGGCACCGGCAAGACGTCGGTCGGCGAGTCGATCGCCCGCGCCACGGGGCGCGAGTTCGTCCGCATGTCGCTGGGCGGCGTGCGCGACGAGGCGGAGATCCGCGGACACCGGCGCACCTACATCGGTGCCCTCCCGGGCAGGCTCGTCCGCGCGCTGCGCGACGCGGGCACGATGAACCCGGTGATCATGCTCGACGAGGTCGACAAGGTCGGCGCGGACTGGCGCGGCGATCCTTCATCCGCCCTGCTCGAGGTGCTGGACCCAGCTCAGAACCACTCGTTCCGCGACCACTACCTGGATGTCGAGCTGGACCTGTCAGAGGTGCTGTTCATCGCGACCGCCAACGTGGCGGACACGATTCCGGGGCCGCTGCTGGACCGGATGGAGGTCATCCGCTTCGACGGCTACACGGTCGACGAGAAGGTCGCCATCGCGCGCGGCTACCTC
>JAXDIC010000243.1:0-5191 GCA_034664185.1 Thermoleophilaceae bacterium | reverse complement strand
AACCGACGGTGTCCGCGACGTTGATCGTCGTCGCGCCTTCCTCGATCGCGACCGAGATCACCGCGGCCATGTACTCACGGTCTGAGCGGAACCCGTCCTCGGCTGAGAACTCGATGTCGTCGACGTACTGCTTGGCGTGGGCGACAGCCGCGCGCGCCTGACCGAGGACGTCCTGGCGGGTGGTTTGCAGCTTGTGTCGGATGTGCAGGTCGCTGGTGGCGATGACCATGTGGATCCGCGGACGAGTGGCGTCGCGCACCGCCTCCCACGCGCGATCGATGTCAGAGGCGACGGTGCGCGCCAGCGCGCATATCACCGGCCCATCGATATTCCGTGAGATCTCCTGCACGGCCTCGAAGTCGCCCGGCGAGGTGATCGGGAAGCCCGCCTCGATCACGTCGACGCCGAGTCGCGCCAGCTGCTGCGCAATCTCCAGCTTCTCCTGCGTGTTGAGGGAGATCCCCGGCGACTGTTCGCCGTCGCGCAGCGTCGTGTCGAAGATCAGTACTCGGTTTGGGTCACCAGCTGTCGCCATGTCGCTCTGCTCCTGTCTCGCATCGAAGTTCTTCTCGGCTGGTTCGCGGCTACGTGCGGCCGCCGGCGCGCTATTCCCCCCGAAGGGGGAGGAGAAGAAGTCGAAGGTCGAGGCAGAGCGCCATCGACCTGACAGGGTAGCTCTCGCGGCTCGCGCGCGTCAGCGCTGCCACGAGGCTCAAGCTGCGACCGCCGGCAGCAGCCGGCTGTCGTCGTCATAGCTAAGCTGGTGCTTCAGCTCTTGTGCCCGGCTTCTTGAATGATCGGCGGGACCTCAGGGTCGGAGAGGAAGTTCTGAAAGCCCTGCTCATCCCAGTCGAAGAGCACCCAGACCTGGTCGTCCTCATTGGGATCGCGTACGTGATCGGGCAATGCTCACCGCAGCGGAGCGCGCGCCGCGACTAATGCAGACATTCGGGAAGATCTCGCTGTCGCGCCTGCGAGCGAAGAACCGAGCGGGATAAGGGGAAGGCTCGCCTGCTAGGGGAGCCAGAGAGGAACGGATCGAAGCCACAACCGCTTTGGTGGGAACGCGCATTCGAACCGCGCGTGCGCCAGGGCCGCGGATCGGGGCGACTGGATTTGAACCAGCGACCGCTCGGCCCCCAGCCGACGTGCATGTTGTGTAGATGCGTCCGCCAGCGTCCAGAACCCATGCGTCCGCCGTGTTCCTAGCGACATATGCACGCAGGTCAGGCCTGTGGCCGTGGGTCCCGTTGGGCCTTGCGGCGGTCTACGCAGTCTCGCTCTTCTCGAACTTCCACTCGGTCGTGCAGTCGATCTATCTGCACTCGGACGAGGCGTCGGCGCTCAGCCTCGGGCAGCTCTACGCGGACGCCCCGCACGGCGCCCAGACCGTCCTGGGCCGCTTTCCGTGGTACACGACGCTCTGGTTCGAGTCGCTCACGCGCGGGCTTCCGGCCCACCGCCAGCTGTGGGAGCTGGCGCCGTGGGTCGTCTCGCTGCTCGGGGTCGGGCTCGTGGCCTGGTCGACCGCCAGGGCCGCTGGGCGCTGGGCGGGGGCGATGGTGGCGGTCGTCCTGGCCTGCGCGAGCCCCGCCCTCCTCCAGTGGCAGTTCTCGTGGAGCGTGCACGCCTGGACGCCCGTGCACGTCTGCGTCCTCGGGGCGTTCCTCGTGCGCTTGGCGGCCCGCGGTGGCATGGCCGCCGGCCGCCGCTCGACACACTGGCTGGCCTGCGGGACGATCGCGGCCATCACGGCGGCGGGTCTGGCCTCGGACAGCCTGCTCGGCCCGGCGGGGGTGGTCCCGTTCCTCGTGGCCGGGGTCGCGATGGTGTGGCTGCTCGACACGCCGGCGGGGCAGCGGGTCGCCGTCTCGGCGACGGTCGTCGCGGTGCTCTCAGCGATCGGCGCGGCCATCATCAGCCACGCGATGACGGCCGCGCGGGTGGTGGCGCAACCGTCCTACAAGGTCAACTTCTCGCAATACGACGAGCTGGCGGGCAACGTGGGTCGACTGGGTCACGCCCTTCTCCACCTGTTCAACGGCGATTTCGTCGACCGGGAGATCACGAGCCGCTCGGTGCTCGCGCTCGCCTGCGCCGTTGTCGTCGGGGTGGCGGTGGTGGCGGGCGTGCGCGTCGCGCGTGGGTGGCTGACCGGGCCGCGGTACGCCGTGGGCGCGGCTCCGGTGAGGACCGCCCACCCGGCCCGGGCCGCGCACTTGGCCTTCTGGATCGTTTCCGCGGCGGTGCTGTCCACCACCCTTGTCCTGGCAGCGCTCCTGACCAACGCCGACTCCAGCAAGTACACCGTCGCCGTGGCCTACGCGATCCCGGCCGTTGTGGTTGCCGCGAGTGCCGGACGGCGTTGGCCGCAGGCGCTGACGGTCGCCGGTGTGTGCGTGGTCGTAGCCGGCAGCATCGCCGGGCTCTGGGGGCACGACATCCGGGCCACCGCGCGCTTTGGGCTCGCCGCCGCGTCAGGGCCGCTGCTGCGGACGGCGCAAGCCGAGCACCTGAGGTACGGCTACGCGCGCTACGCGGACGCCGCGATATTGACGTGGCAGATGAAGCTCGGGGCTGAGGTCTACCCCGTGCAGACGTGCCGTAAGGGCCGACAGCTGTGCCCGTGGCCCTTCCACCGGATCAGCAGCTGGTACTCGCCGCGCCCCCGGACGCGCACCTTTCTCGTCACCGACGTGCTCTCGCGTCGCGCGATCTCGTCGCTCGGCAAGCCCGCTCAGGTCTTCCGGGCCGCTCGGCTGACCGTCTACGTCTACCAGTACGACATCGCGTCCAGATTGATGCGCTGCGACCTCCCGGGTTCCCGCCTATGTCCGAAATAGGGAGGCCTTGGCGGACCCCCCTAGCCCACTGCGGAAGCACCCTGAGCTCCCCCCTTTTGCGGGTGGGAACCAACCTTCACAGCGCGACCAACCCAATGTGGCCATCGATGTGTGTCGATTTTGGCCTGCCCCGTTCGACGCTGTTGATGACAGTCGAAATTCCAACCTCAGGAGGAAGACATGCGAGTGATGGTTCTGGTCAAGGCAAGCCCCGAAAGCGAAGCCGGCGAGATGCCGGGCACGGAGATGCTCAGCCCGATGACCGACTTCAACGAGGAGTTGGTGAAGGCGGGCGTGATGCTCGCTGGCGAGGGGCTCCATCCGAGCTCCAAGGGCGCTCGCGTCGCGTTCTCGGGCACCGAGCGCAAGGTCATCGACGGTCCGTTCGCCGAGACAAAGGAGCTGGTGGCGGGCTACTGGGTCTGGCAGGTCAAGTCGCTGGACGAGGCGGTCGAGTGGCTCAAGCGCGCCCCATTCCAGGAGGGCGAGGTCGAGATTCGTCCGGTCTTCGAGGCCGACGACTTCGGCGACGAGTTCACCCCCGAGCTGCGCGAGCGCGAGGCGCAGTTGCGCGCTCAGAGCGAGGCCAACCAGTAGGCCGAGCTCGGCGTGCGCGACGATCCGGCCCATGGCGACGACCGACGTCAACCGCACAGTCGAGGCCGTCTGGCGAATCGAGTCCGCCCGGCTCATCGCCGGCCTGGCCCGGATCGCGCGCGACGTCGGCCTCGCCGAGGACCTCGCCCAGGAGGCACTCGTCGCGGCCTTGGAGCAGTGGCCCGAGTCAGGCGTCCCGGATAACCCGGGCGCCTGGCTCATGGCCACGGCCAAGCACCGGGCGATTGATCGCCTCCGCCGCGCCACGGTCCACGAGCGAAAGACGCAAGAGTTGGGATACGAGCGCCAGATCCAGGGCTACGACGTCGAGAGCCTCGAGCTCGAGGCACAGCTCGACGACCCGTTCGACGACGACCTCCTGCGCCTCGTCTTCACCGTCTGTCACCCGGTCCTCTCGACGGAGGCCCGGGTCGCGTTGACGCTGCGCCTGCTCGGCGGCCTGACGACCAAGGAGATCGCGCGCGCGTACCTGGTCTCCGAGCCGACGGTCGCGCAGCGCATCGTCCGCGCCAAGCGCACGCTCTCCGCGGCGCGGATCCCGTTCGAGGTGCCGGAGCGCGACGACCTGCCCCATCGCTTGGCGGCGGTGCTCGAGGTGCTCTATCTGATCTTCAACGAGGGCTACGCCGCCACGGCCGGAGAGGACTGGGTTCGCCCCGAGCTGATCGACGAGGCGCTGCGACTGGGTCGCGTCCTGGCCGAGCTGCTGCCGGAGGAACCCGAGGTCCATGGGCTCGTAGCGCTGATGGAGCTCCAGGCGTCGCGCACCCGCGCCCGGCTGGGCCCGTCCGGCGAGCCGATCCTGCTGCTCGCCCAGGAACGCTCGCGCTGGGACTGGGTGCTGGTGGGCCGAGGGCTGGCCGCCCTGGACCGCGCGCGACGCGTCGGCGGCGCGGCCGGTCCGTACACGCTCCAGGCGGCGATCGCCGCCTGCCACGCTCGCGCCCGCGTCCCCGAGGACACCGATTGGCAGCAGATCGTCGCGCTCTACGATGGCCTGGCCGAGATCACTGGCTCTCCGGTCGTGGAGCTGAATCGCGCGGTGGCGATCGACATGGCCTTCGGTCCGGAACCCGCCCTGCAGCTGGTGGAGTCACTGAGCTCCGAACCCGCTCTTAGGGACTACCACCTGCTACCTGCCATCCGCGGAGACCTGCTGGCGAAGCTGGGGCGCGACGACGAGGCACGCGCCGAGTTCGAGCGCGCCGCGGGCCTTACCCAGAACGCCCGCCAGCGGGCCATGCTCGAAGACCGCGCCTCGGGCCGTCAGGCCTAGGCGCCGAGCGTCACTCGAAGGATCCGCCGGCTACTTGGTTCCGCGGAAAACACAGTGCGCGTCGCGGCGAATGCTTGCTTGCTAGTCGGGGCGACTGGATTTGAACCAGCGACCGCTCGGCCCCCAGCCGAGTGCGCTACCAGACTGCGCCACGCCCCGTGGGCGCTGATTCTACGTCAGCGTCTGCCGTTCCAAGCGGGCGGCGGGAATCGAACCCGCGCTAAGACCTTGGAAGGGTCCTGTGCAGCCACAACACTTCGCCCGCGTGACGCCGAAGTCTAGTTTGGCGCTGACCGCGACGTCCTTGCGCTAACCGCCCGCCCGGGGTGCAAAGATGCCGTCCGTGCCCCCGCCCTACGAGGTCGAGGAGTCCCTCTACCAGGGCTATCCCGGCCTGACGTTGATCTCCCGGGAGGCCGGGCTGGAAGCGACCTTCGTGCCCGGCATCGGCATG
>JAXDIC010000238.1:0-12062 GCA_034664185.1 Thermoleophilaceae bacterium | reverse complement strand
GACTCTCGCGGATGACGATGCCGTTGGACTGCGTGCTCTTGACCGTGACCACCTGGGGCTTGAGCTTGGCGTTGGCCAGGCGCGCATAGGCCTGCGGCGCCTGCTGGCCCACAACGCCCGGGACCTTCACCTGATCCGGGCGAGTGAGCAGGAACGCCGCCACGGCGCCGCCGACCAGGAGCAGCAGGAGCAGGGCGACCCAGGGCCAGCGCCGCTGGCGCTCGAGCTCCTCCGGCGGCGGGCCGATCGGCATGGGCGCCCAGCTCTCGGTGTGCCCGCCGACCGTGCCGGAGCGAATGGCGGCGCGCGCGTGCTCCAGCGCCGCGATGAACTCGTCCGCGTTGGCGTAGCGCGAGGCCGGGTCCTTGGCCAGCGCGCGCATGACCGCCGCCTCGAGCGCCGGATGGATGTCCGGGCGCAGCTGATGCAGCGGGGGCGGCATCTCGTTGACGTGCTTGAGCGCGATTGACACGGCGCTGTCGCCGGTGAACGGCACGCGCCCCGCCAGCGCCTCGTACAGCATCACGCCGATCGAGTAGAGGTCGGACGCCGGCCCCACCTGCTGCCCCTGGGCCTGCTCGGGGGAGAGGTACTGCGCGGTGCCCATGATCGAGCCGGTCTCGGTCATCTCCGACGCCCCGGCACGGGCGATGCCGAAGTCCGTGACCTTGAGGGTGTCGTCGGGAGCCACGATCACGTTGTGCGGCTTGAAGTCCCGGTGCACGATGCCGCGACGGTGGGCGAACCCGGCCGCCTGGAGGATCTGTATCCCGAAATGGATGGCGCGCTCCTGGTCGAGCGGCGCCTCCTGCTGGATCAGGTCGCGCAGCGTGCGCCCGGGCAGGTTCTCCATCGCGATGTAGTAGGTGCCGTCGTGCTCGCCGCGGTCGTAGACGGACACCACGTTGGGGTGCTGGAGCCCGGCGGCGGCCGACGCCTCGCGGCGGAAGCGCTCCACGAACTGGTGGTCGCGCGAGAAGCGGCGGTGCAGCAGCTTGAGCGCCACCTCGCGCCCCAGATGGCTGTCGTCGGCCAGGTAGACGTCCGCCATCCCGCCCGAGCCGATCCGCTCGCGCACCAGGTAGCGGCCGTCCACGACCGTGCCCTCGGCCAGCTCAGCCATGCGCCCTCAACAGCACCTGCATGACCTGCTTTGCCAGCGGCGCGGCCACCTCGCCACCGGTCAGCGACTGGCTGCTGCGCTCGACGGTCACCGCGATCGCGACCTTGGGGTTGCGGAGCGGGGCGAAGGCGATGAACCACGCCTGGGTGGCCCCGGGCACCTGAGCGGTGCCGGTCTTGCCCGCCACCTGCACGCCCGGGATCTGAGCGGCGGTGCCGGTACCGGACTGCACGACATTGCCCATCATCGTGGCCAGCTGGTCGGCCGCCTTCGTGCTCATCACGGTGGCGCGCTGGTTGGGCCCGAAATTCTCGCGCACGCTGCCGTCGGGCGCCACCACGCGATCCACCAGCCGCGGCTGCATCGAGCGCCCGCCGTTGCCCACCGCTGCGGCCACCATCGCCATCTGCAACGGCGTGACCTGCAGGCGCTCCTGACCGATGGCCACGCGGCCGATGTCCACGCTGTCGTTGGGTCCCAAGAGCCGCGAGCCCTTGAACACCCCGCTCGCCGTGACCTCGGAGGACGGCAGGTCGAGCCCCAGCTTCGAGTTGAAGCCGAAGCGCTGCATGTAGCGGTACATCGTGCGCTTGCCCAGCTTCTCCCCGATCTCGCCGAACACCGTGTTGACCGACTTCGTGAGGGCGTCGGTGAGCGACACCGGACCGAGGTCCTCGCCGCCGAAGTTCTGCAGCGGCACGCCGCTGATCACCTTGTTGTTCCTGCCGCTGATGATCGAGTCCGGCGTGTAGCGCCCGCTGTCCAATGCCGCCGCGGCGGTGACGACCTTGAAGGTCGAGCCGGGCGGGTAGCGAGCCTGCGTGGCACGGTTGAACAGCGGCGAGCCGCCCGTGGTGGAGTTGAGCTGGCTGTAGTGCGTGGGCACCTGGTTGGGGTCGTAGTTGGGCACGCTGGCCATGACCTTGACGGCACCCGTGCTGGGGTCGAGCGCGACGATCGACCCGCGGCGGCCGGCCAGCGCGCCGAGGGCCGCCCGCTGCGCGGCGGGGTCGAGTGTGGTGTGAACGTCGTCGCCCTCCTTGGTGCCGCCGCTGAACGAGTCGATCAGCGACTTGAACTCGTTCTCCTGCCCGGTCAGCTCGCGGTTGTACGACTTCTCGAGGCCCGCGCTGCCGCGCGAGATGAACGCGTAGCCGACGGCGTGCGAGAAGAGGTTGTGCGTCGGGTAGATGCGCGAGTAGCGCAGCGTCTCGTGGTTTCCGCTGCGCCGGTTGACGGCCAGCTTGGTCCCGTCCGCGGCGTAGATCAGACCGCGCGGGATGCGCTGCGCCTCGAGCAGCGGGCGCCGGTTGTAGGTGTTGTCCTGCAGTCCCTTCGCGCCCAGCGTGCTCCACCAGGACGTGGCGCCCACCAGCACTGTGAACAGCAGCACGATGACCATGAACAGGCGCGAGATCTGGCGATTCACACCAGGCCTCCACGCACGTTTGCGGGATCGCGACGCGCCTTGTCGGAGACGATCAGGAGCAGGGCCAGCAGGATGAAGTTGGCCACGATCGAGCTGCCCCCGTAGGACACGAACGGCAGCGTCACGCCGGTGAGGGGGATGACCTTGGTGACCCCGCCCACGATCACGAACACCTGGAGGGCGAAGACGGCGGTGAGCCCGGTGGCGAGCAGCTTCGAGAAGCCATCGGTGGCCAGCGTCGCGGTCTTGAAGCCGCGAGCGGCGAAGATCAGGCAGATCAGGAGCACCGCCGTGGCTCCGAACAGCCCGACCTCGTCCACGATGACCGCGTAGATGAGATCGGTGTGCGCCGCGGGGATGATCGGATGGCCGTTGGACACCTCGAGCAGCGACTGGCCGAAGCCCCTGCCGAACAGCCCCCCGTCCGCCTGGGCGAAGAGGCCCTGGGCGATCTGGTAGGCGTGGCCCTCCACGAGCGAGGGCTTGAACGGGTGCAGCCACGCCTCCACGCGATCGTGCACGTGAGGGATCTTGCTGGCCAGGATCGCCGAGCCGCCCACGAACATCCCGGCCCCGGCCAGGACCAGCGACAGGCGCGAGGTGGCCACGTAGAGCAGCGCCAGGAAGCCGCCGAAGAACATGATCGCGCTGCCCAGGTCGCGGATGAAGACGAGCATGAGCATGGCCGCGCCCCAGATCACGAGCAGCGGGCCGAGGTGCTTGAGGCTGATCCGCGGTAGCCGCCCCTGGCCGGCCAGCACGTCGCGCGTCTCGTTCAGGTAGCTGGCCAGGAAGACGATGATCGCGATCTTCGAGAACTCGGCCGGCTGGAACTGCACGGGGCCGATGCCGACGGACAGATAGGCGCCGTTGGTGACCTTGCCGATCCCCGGGAGTCGCGGGGCCAGGAGCAGGGCGATGCCGGCCGCGGCGATCGTGTAGCGGTATCGCTCCAGCAACCGGTGGTCGCGCAGGAACAACACGGTCGCGCAGAAGAACGCCAGCCCGACCCCGAACCAGACCGCCTGGCCGATGGCCCGGTGGGGCGAGATCCGGTAGATCTCGACCAGCCCGAACGCGGCCATGAGCGCCGCCAGCGGGTAGAGGTAGGGGTCGGCGTCCGGTAGGCGCGCGCGGATGAACATGTGCCCGAGCAGGCACGCGCCCAGGAACACCGCGCCGTAGGTGAGCGTGACCTTGTTGATGTCCTTGGAGCGCGTGATCAGCACGGCGGTGAAGCCGGCGGTGACCAGGAGCGACACCGGGATCAGTCCGAACAGCTCGCGCGTGCGGGCCGACATCAGCGCGGTGTCTCCGACAGCTCGAGCGCATGCAGGCGGCTGACCGCGTCGCTGCGGCTGCGCAGCTTGTGGTCGAGCAGGTGCGAGCGCACCCGCACGTCGGCGATCGCCCGCGCCGGCACGTCGCTGGCGTACTCGCGCGTGTAGAGATGGATCCCCAGCGGCAGGTCGTACGGCAGGCCGCGGTAGAGCGTGACCACACCGCGGTCGTCCGTCCCCAGGAAGTAGAACTGCCGGCTGCCCACGTAGATGCCCACCAGCAGGGCGGCCGCCACGAGCAGAGCCAGGAGTCCGCCCACGCTGCGACGGCTGCGCCGCCTGGGCGACGGGCGCGACGAGCGGCTGGGCGTACCGCCCGGGGGCACCACGCGCACGGGGCTGCGCGGGCGCTGCTCGGCGGCCGCCTGGGCGCGGGCGCGATCCGCCTCGTCGGCGGGCAGGGCCATCGTGCCGGAGTCCGCGGCTGCCTGGGCGCGGGCCTCGTCGGCCTCGTCCGCGGGCAGCGCCATGGTGCCCGCGCTGGGGGTCTGGCCGTCGCCCTCGTCGTCGTCCTCGCCGTCCGAGGCCAGGCGGAACAGGACGACCGTGATGTTGTCGCGCCCGCCGCTCTTGTTGGCGGCCTCGACCAGCTTGCGGGCGGCCTCGTCGAGCGAGCTGGCCTCGTTCACGATCGCCGCCATCTCGTCCTCCGACACCATGCCCGACAGCCCGTCGGAGCAGATCAGGTAGATGTCGCCGTCGTGGCTCGAGTGCGTGTACGTCTCGACGTCCACGTCGGGCTCGGGGCCCAGCGCGCGTGTGATGATCGAGCGCTGCGGGTGGTTCTCGGCCTCCTCGGGCGTGAGCCGGCCCTGGCGCACCAGCTCCTCGACCAGCGAGTGGTCGTGGGTCAGCCGCTCGAGCTTGCCGTCGCGCAGCCGGTACAGGCGGCTGTCGCCCACGTGGCCGACGGCCACGTCGCGCCCGGAGACCATCGCCGCCGTCCGCGTCGTGCCCATCCCGGCGTGCTCGGAGTCGCCCTGCGCGGCCTCGTAGATCCGGCGATTGGCCTCGCGGGCCACGTCGCGCAGCACCTCCTCGGGGCTGCCCTGCGACTCGTGGTCGGTGAACGCCTCGACGGCCATCCGCGACGCAACCTCGCCCGCGCGGGCGCCACCCATCCCGTCGGCCACGGCGAACACCGGAGGTCGCTCGAGGAACGAGTCCTCGTTGCTCTGACGCTGTCTGCCGACGTCGGTGAGGCTTGCCTTCTCAGCGATTCGAAGGGCCAACGCTCACTCCTGGTAGCGGTATTCGGTCTCGCCGATCCGGATCGTGTCGTCGATCCGGAGCTGCTCCGGCGCGCGCAGCTGGCGCTCGTTCAGGTAGGTGCCGTTCGTGGATCCCAGGTCCTCGATGAACATCGCGTCGCCGCGCGGGAAGACGCGCGCGTGCGCGGAGCTTGCAAAGGAGTCCTCGATCTGGACGTCCGCGCTGGGGGCCCGGCCGAGCACGGCCTCGTCGTGTATCTCGAAGCTGGTCCCGGGCTCGTGGCCCATCGCGGCGACGACCACCAGGCGTGCCACGACACCAGGAGGCCCCCCGTCGTCGCGTCGCGGGCCGTCCTCGTCGTAGAACGCGGCACGCCGGCCGCGGCCGGCCACGTCTCGGATCGCGCTCCACGCGACCCACATCAGGAACAGGTAGAGCACAGCGAGGAAGCCGAACTTCAGCGCGACGGCAATTGGATCCGCTTGCACGGCTCAGACGACCCTTCCGCCGGTCATGTCACTCCAGCTCGAACCTGAGCCGGGCCAGCCCGAAGGACAACTCGTCCCCAGGTTGGAGCACAGCCTGCTCCACCTTCCGGCCGTTCACCTTGACGCCGTTCGTGGATCCCAGGTCGGTCACGATCCAGTGCCCGTCCTCGTTGCGGAGCTCGGCGTGGCGGCGAGAGGCGTTCGGATCCTCGAGCGTCACGTCGCAGTCGCGGCTGCGGCCGATCAGCATCCGGCTGCCCGACAGCACCGTGCGCTTGCCGTCCCCAACGAGCATGGCGCGCCCGGCCAGCGGCGGCGGGGCCAGCGGCCGGGCCTCGCGGTCGGGCGAGTAGACCATCGTGTGGCCGAAGTCCCCGGCCGAGGGACCGGCGTCCGCGGGGACCTCGTGCTCGTCCTCCGGAGCGCCCACCAGCTGCGTCTGGATGCCGAACTCGCCCAGCGCCAGCCGGTCGTCGGTCTCGAAGTCGATCGTTGGGCGGGTGAGCAGGGCCAGCCCCTCGGTGCGCGCGTTCTCGAGCAGGTAGTCGGAGAGCTCCTTCTTCACGCCGTCCTCGTAGCCCTCGAACTGCTCGCGGTCCTGCGGCGAGAGGTAGACGGTGTAGTGGTTGGGCACATAGGTGCGCGAGATCGACACGGTCTGGTTGTCGCGCATCTCCTTGGCCAGCTTGCGCGCGATCTCCACGGGCTGCACGCGGGACTTGAAGGCGCGGCTGAACGCGCCTCCGACCAGTCCCTCGAGCTTCGCTTCAAGGTTGCGTAGAACGCTCACCGGGGGGCCATCCTAGGGAAAGGGGGCGGGCTCTCGGTCGGTGTGCCACCAGCCGCCCGCGCGCGCCCCGACGGCCGCGAACGCGCCGACCAGCGCCCCGAGGAGCGCTCCGCGCGGCTCCGCGGAGCCGATGTGGTGTCCCGCGAGGTTGCCCACCGCGGTCAGCGCGGCGGCGAGCGCCGCCCCCCACAGCACGGCTCCGGCCACGTCGAGCGCCCTCGAGCGCCCTCGAACCACCAGCGGCAGCACCGCCGCCAGGAGCGCCCAGGCCACCGCCCCGATCAGGACCGGGGAGCTGGCGAGCGGGAACAGCGCGTCGCGGCCTGCCCCGCTCAGCGACCGCGCCCACCCCGCACGAGGGACCGCGTCGGCTGGCGGGCCGTAGAGCAGCCGGTCGGAGGTGAGCAGCTCGGCGCAGGCGAGCCAGAGGAAGCCGGCGGCGGCCAGGCCCGCCCTGCGGGCGGTGGTCGAGGCGAACCCGGCCAGAGCCACGAACGCGGGCGCCAGTGCCGCGGCGCCCAGGAGCGGAGCGAGCGCGGCCAGCGACCACAGCCGCCCCGCGCGCGGCAGGACCGGCGGCACCATGATCAGCGCGACGCCCACCACCAGCGCGGTGCCGTCGCGAAGCCCCCAGCCCAGCCAGGCCACGAACGCCGCGGCCACCGCCAGCCAGCCC
Source organism: Thermoleophilaceae bacterium (assembly GCA_034664185.1). Lineage (GTDB taxonomy): Bacteria > Actinomycetota > Thermoleophilia > Solirubrobacterales > Thermoleophilaceae > AC-37. Next base: position 5,004 of record JAXDIC010000238.1, on the reverse strand, counting down.
ACTCGCGGCAGCACCGCCACGAGGATCGCCGCGGCCAGCGCCGCCGCGCCGGTCGAGAAGCGCGGTTGGGGGCCCAGCGTCTCGAGGCCGGCCAACACCAGGCCGCCCGCCGCGAGCCCCGCCGCCGCGCGCGTGGCGACGTCCCAGGCGCGCCCGCGCGGCCGGACGCGCTGGTGGCGGCCCGTGGTGGTGGGGTCGATGCCCACCCGGACCAGCGTCTCCGGCTCCACCAGGCCGCCGGAGTCGGCCAGCGCCGCGGCCGAGGCCGCCAGCGCGCCGCGCAGGGCGCCGAGGCCCGGGCGGCGCTCGGGGATCACGTCCAGGGCGGCGTCGATCCAGGCGCAGAGGTCGCGCGAGAGGTCGGGCCGGTAGGCGGCCAGGGACGGCAGCGGACGGCCCAGGCGGCGCGCGGTGGCCGCCGGGGTGGGACCGCGGACGGGGTTGGCGCCGGCCCACGCCTCGTACAGCGTCAGCGCCAGCGCGTAGACATCGGCGGCCGACGTCACGCGCGTTCCCTCGGCCTGCTCGGGCGCCATGTAGGCCAGCGTGCCCACGACGTCGCCGGTGCGGGTCAGGGCGTCGGCCGCGGCCAGGTGGGCCACACCGAAGTCGGCCAGCTTCGCGAACCCGGCGCCGACGGCCGGGTTGGCGGCCACCAGCACGTTCTGCGGCTTCACGTCGCGGTGGATGACCTTGCGCTCGTGGGCGTGCGCCAGGGCGTCGCACAGGGCGACGCCGATTCGGGCCACGTCGCGGTCGGACACGGCGCCGGCGCGGACCAGCTCGGCCATCGTGCGGCCATGCACCAGCTCGGAGACGAGGTAGACGGCGTGGTCGTCCTCGCCAAGCTCGTACAGCGACACGATCCCGGGGTGGTTGAGGCGAGCGGCCACGCGGGCCTCGCGCGCCACGCGGTCGGGCACCGGCTCGTCGCCGCCGTCGCGCTCCACGATCTTGACCGCCACCTCGCGCTCGAGCTTCTCGTCGAAGGCCAGCCACACCACGCCGAACCCGCCGGCGCCCAGACGGCGCTCCAGCCGGTAGCGACCCAGCACGAGCCGGTCGCCGCGGCCGGGCCCGGGCGGCGGGCCGTCAAGCCGCGCAGTCTCGCCCGCGGAGGCCTCGAACCGACGCCCGGACGCGGGGGCGCGCTCGGGCGGCAGGGGCGCCGTGCGTTCGTCGAACGGCTCGCCGCGTGCGTCCTCGAGTCGGGCTGTGCGTTGGTCTTGGCTTGTTGGTGGGCGTTCCACTCTGAATCCTGAGTTCGGCCCGTCGGGGTGGCTCCCTGCCGGGCCGAGGGCGCCGGCCGGCGGGGTTCGGGCCGCCTGGAGTGTGATACTTGCGCTCCATATAGCCTGCCAGGCACGCGCGGCGGGCCGGAGCGCTTCATTGTCCTTCTTCGACGAACCTGCAGACAGCCCGAGCAGGACCAGGCGCCGCCGCCCCGTCCAGGGCGGGCGGGGAACGGACCGCCAGACGCTGCTGTACCGGCGGTTGTTCTTCGGCGCCATCGGTCTCGTGGTGCTGCTCGTGCTGGTCCTCGGCGTCAAGAGCTGCCGCGACAGCGCCCGCAAGGACTCGTTCAAGAACTTCGTGCGCGACGTGGGCGCGCTGGCGCAGCTCTCCGACACCGAGAGCAAGAACCTCTTCGCGATCCTCGCCAAGCCGGGCGGCCAGGGACAGGTGCAGCTCCAGAACGCGGTCAACGGCTACGCGCAGGACGCCCAACAGCTCGTGGACCGTGCCAAGGCCACGGACCGCCCCGACGAGCTGGCCGCTGCCAAGCGCTACTTCGTCGACGTGCTCAGCCTGCGGCGCGACGGGCTGGCCACCATCGCCCGCGAGATCCGCGGCGCGCTCAGCGGCCAGGGCAAGCAGACGGCCGTCGGCCACATCGCCTCTCAGATGCAGCTCTTCCTGGCCAGCGACGTCCTCTACTCGCAGCGGGTGCTCCCCAACCTCAGCCATCCACTGAAGAGGGAGGGCCTGCTGGCCCAGGTGCAGGTGCCGCGCACCCGGTTCCTGCCCGACCTCCAATGGGTCCGTCCGTCCGTCGTGGTCGCGCACCTCGGCGGGCTCGGCGGGGGCGTCGTCGGGCCGATCGCCCCGGGGCTCCACGGGATGAGCCTGATCGGCGTCACCGCCCGGCCGGGCGGCCAGGCACTCTCCCAGTCCGGCGCGACCAGCATCACGATCACCGCCAAGCTCGCGTTCGACGTGACGGTGCTCAACGGCGGCGCCAACGACGAGCGCGACGTGGTGGTGCAGCTGTCGATCACCGGCGCGGGCACGCCGATCGTGCGCGAGCAGACCATTGCCACGATCAAGGCCGGCCAGCAGACGGTGGTCACGATCCCGCTGGCGGCCACCCCGCCCGTCGGGCGGCCGGTGTCGATCAAGGTCGAGGTCAAGCCGGTGCCGGGCGAGAAGAAGGTCGACAACAACAAGGCCACCTATCCGGCGATCTTCACGCATTGAGACCGGCCGGCTAGCCTGAGCGGCGATGCACCAGCTGACCTCCACCACCGGGATCGTGGCGCTGGCCGCCGGCGGGGTCGCGGTCCTGGCGCTGATCCTGGCACTCGCGCTGGCCCTGCGGATGCGACGGGTGCGGCAGGCCCAGACGGCCGTGCTCGGCCCGGGCGGCGAGCGCGACCTCGTGGCCCATGCGGAGCGGCTCGAGACGGGCTTCACCGACCTGCGCGAGTGGGTCGAGGAGACGATGGAGCGCATCGGCCAGCGCATGGACGTCACGGAGGGGCGGCTCGACGGCTGCGTCGCCCACACCGCGCTCGTCCGCTACGACGCCTACAACGAGCTCTCAGGGCACCAGTCCAGCTCGATCGCCCTGCTCGACTCGCGGCGCTCCGGCGTGGTGCTCACCTCGATCGTCCACCGCGACCAGGCCCGGCTCTACGTCAAGCAGGTGCGCGACGGCGAGGGCGAGATCGCGCTGTCGCCCGAGGAGCAGGAGGCGGTGGACACCGCCCTCGCGCCGCTCCGCGACGCCGCCTGAGGCCGTGCGCGTCGCGTACCTCGGGCCCGCGGGCACCTTCGCCGAGGAGGCGCTGCGCGCGTCGGCACCGCCGGGCGCCGAGATCGAGGGGCTGCCCTACCCGACGGTCTACGAGACGGTCATGGCCGTCCAGGCCGGCGAGGTCGACCGCGCGGTGGTGCCGATCGAGAACTCGCTGGAGGGGTCCGTCACGGCCACGCTCGACGCGCTCGCCGGAGAGGCCGACCGCGTGCGCATCGCGGGCGAGGTGGTCCGGCCGATCCAGCACTGCCTGATCGCTCGTCGCGCGATGGAGCTGGACGACGTGCTCCGGGTGATCTCCCACCCGCAGGCCATCGCCCAGTGCGCCGGCTTCCTGCGCGAACGGCTGCCGCGCGCCGACCGAGCATCGGCGCCCTCCACGGCGGACGCCGTGCGCACGGTGGCCCAGACGGAGGAGCCGTGGGCCGCGCTGGGGCCGCGGCTGGCCGCGGACCTGTACGGCTGCCAGGTGCTGGCGGCCGGGGTCGAGGACCGCTCCGACAACCTCACCCGCTTCGTCTGGCTGGCGCCCGAGGGGGCGCAACCCGACGGCCCGGCGGCCAAGACGTCGATCGTGTTCTGGGGCTTCAACGACGAGTCCCCCGGGGCCCTGGTCGGCGTCCTGGGCGAGCTGGCCGACCGCGAGATCAACCTGACGAAGATCGAGTCGCGCCCGCGCCGCGTGCGGCTGGGCCACTACATGTTCTTCGCCGACCTCGAGGGCGCGGCCGAGGAGCCGCGGGTGCGCGAGGCGCTGGACGCGCTCGAGAGCCGCGTGCAGACGCTCAAGGTGCTGGGGTCGTACCCGGTCGCCAGCGGGTAGCGGCGGCCCCGCCGGGGCGCAAACCGCATTGGACCGAGGGGTCGCCCCGCTAGACTGGCGCCGGACGTGGCCACCACCGCGCTCGAGCCCGCAAGAAGCGAGACTGGCGAAGGCGAGCCAGCGCCAGCCGGCGCGCTCCCCGCCGCGCGGCCGGGGCAGCGCGGGACCGGGACCAACACGCGCGTGCTGGTCCTCAACGCCTCGTACGAGCCAATCAACGTCTGCACCGTGCGCCGCGCCGTCGTGCTGGTCCTGAAGGAGCGCGCCGAGGTGCTCGAGCGCTCCGACCGCGAGCTGCACGCCGAGAGCCTCACCGTGGCCCGCCCGGTGGTCATCCGCCTGATCTCCTACGTGCGCATCCCGCGCGACGCTCACAGCCGCAAGATCACCCGCAGGGCCATCTTCGCCCGCGACAAGTGGACCTGCCAGTACTGCGGCGGGGGCCGCGACAACCTCACCGTGGATCACGTGATCCCGCGCTCGAAGGGCGGCACGTCGGGGTGGGACAACATCGTCACCTGCTGCGCGCCGTGCAACCGGCGCAAGGGCGATCGCCTGCCCAAGCACGCGGGCATGCACCCCCGCCACGCCCCCAGGGCGCCCAGCTCCACGATCTTCGTGCACGTCGCCGTGCCGCGCGTGCCGGACGTCTGGCAGCGCTACCTCATCGCCGCCTGAGCCCCGGCTCGCGCACGTAGACTGTCCTCATGGCCCGTGGAGCGCGCCTGCGCGACTTTGGGCTCGGCGCCGCCGAAGCCATCGGTGCCATCGGCGCGGCCACGGTGGCCGTGGCCCTCCTCGACGGTGTGGCCCCGGTGGCAGGGCTTGGAGTCGTGTACCTGCTGGCGGTGCTCCTCGTGGCGTTCCGCCGCGGCGAGCTGACCGCGCTGGCCACCGCGGTCGCCAGCGTGCTCACCCTCAACTTCTTCTTCATCCGGCCGCGCCACCAGCTGACGATCGCGGACTCGCACAACGTGGCCGCGCTGGGCGTGTTCCTCATCGCGGGCGTGGCGGTCAGCCGGCTGGCGGCGGCGGCGCGGCAGCGGACCAACGAGGCGGCCGAGCGAGCCCGCGTGGCCGCCGCCCGCGAGCGCGAGTCGTCGCTGCTCCTGCGGGTCGCGTCGTCCCTGCTCTCCGACGGCGC
>JAXDIC010000222.1:0-3210 GCA_034664185.1 Thermoleophilaceae bacterium | reverse complement strand
GAGGTGCCCCGCGTGACTCTTCGCGAGTTCTTCGAGAACCGGCGAGATCATCCGACACGGACCACACCATGCCGCCCAGAAATCGACCACGACAGGAACAGACGCGTTGGTCTCGGCAGCAAACGTGTCGCTGCCGGCGTCGACGATCCACGGCAGCGTGGACTTGCACCGCGGGCATCGCGGGACTCCCTGCGCGATCGGGCCGACGCGATGCCGCGCGTTACAGGTCGGGCAGCCGACGATGGTCATCATCACCAGGGTAGAACCCGGCCGGGCTGCGGTTGCCTCGCCCCCCGATCAGCCGAATGGAGGCGGCTCCGGACGCAGCCTTGCCGCGACGCGAAGGACGTGCGTCAAGCGGTCGATCGAGACGACCAGAACGTCGTGCTCGACGCGCTCGACGCCCCGCGCGCGGACGAGGCACATGACGCCGAGGGCACCGTTGCGCGCCCATCTTCGCCGGCGTCGCGACAACCACGCCGCCTGCTCATGTACGCGGGCGAGGTGACGCGCGTCATACGTCCTGGTCTTGGTCTCGATCGCGACCGCCACGCCGGTGGGGGCGATCGCCACAGAGTCGATGTCTCCCCGGCCTTGCCATGGCAGAGAGTGCCGAAGCCTCCAGCCCTCCGCCTGGAGGGAGGCGAGCGCGCGCTGCACCTCGTCCTCCGAGTGGGCGCCGACTCGACTGCGATTCGCGAGCGAAAGCCAGTGCCGAGCGCGGAGCCCCAGCCCTATGGCTGCGAGGAGTAGCAGGCCGCCGAGCGCCGCCGCTCCCGCGCTCGCGACCGCGAGTCCGAGCAGCGCGGCGATGACGCTTCCCAGGCCCGCTTTTCCGGTGTGAGAGAGCCGGCGATACTGCTGGCGACGCGCGTAGTTCACGCTGCGACCGCCTCGAGCTCGCGGCCAGCGCCGAACGCGCTCTCGCGCTCGGTTGGCTCTGCCATTGCTCGATCGTCCCACCGCTGCCAGACAGTCCTCTAGAAGCGTCCGGTATCGGGTCGAGCTACGACCTCTTGCGGGCCCGCTTTCGCGGAATTGGTCCGTGAATGGACCAAGAGAAACGAAAAAGCCCCCGCATTAGCAGGGCTTTTGTGAGTACCGCTACCGGGATTCGAACCCGAACGGAAGCCCTGCCGTCGTGGCTTGACCCGGGATGCACGGTGCGCGCTGGACAGTCCGCAACATGCGAGCCGCCGGTGATCTTCGGAGAGCCTCGGCGCCCCAGACGCAGTACTTACCGAACATCGCAACTTGCAACACTCCCACGACAACCACGTCGAGATGGACGTGGAGGCGTCCGATGCGCCCCGTCCACCGTGACCGCGAGCGACCAGGCCAATCGAACGGCCGTACCGGGCGCCTGCGCCCACAACGGCTCGCTCGCCCACCTCGTCAGGTGACGGTTCATGGACCGGCTGCTGACCGCTGAGGAACTCGCCGAGCGTCTCGGGATGAAGACCGACTGGGTCTGGGCTCAGGCGCGCGCCGGACGGACGGATCCCTCACGTTCGCCTCGGCCGTTACCGGCGCTTTCGGGAGTCTGCTGTCGAGGCCTGGCTTTACGACCTCGAGACCGGCGGCACGACATCGAGGCCGGCGCATCGCCCGGCCGAGCTGCGCCGCAGCGCGTAGCCGAGACTTTTCGCGCGCAGCCGAAGCAGGCCCTCACGCATCGGGCCCTGGCTCCGCGTCCCGGTATTACATCGCGGGCCCCCCTCGTGCGCGTCCGATGAGGACACGTGAGCGCGAATCGCTCCCGACGTTTAGTCCCCTGTAAGTCCCCTCACGGGAATTTTCGGTAAGACTCCTTATTTTAGAAACTTACCGCTTAGCAGGGATTTCATTAGGGTGAGCGAGGGGACTCGAACCCCCGACCGCCTGGACCACAACCAGGAGCTCTACCAGCTGAGCTACGCCCACCGCGAGACCGTTGAATCTACCAGCGCAGGGCTCCCGCTTGACGTGGGACATCAGGCTAGGGAGGATGCGCGCTTCGCGATGAGCATCCCGACCCCCTCCGCCAGCTCGTTCGCGCTGGTCACCGGCGCCTCGTCGGGGATTGGCGAGCAGTTCGCACGGCGGCTCTCGGAGCGCGGCTTCAGGGTTGCGGTGGTGGCGCGGCGCAAGGACCGACTGGATCGTCTCGTACAGGAGCTGGGAGGCGAGGAGCGGGCGGTGGCGATCGCCGCGGACCTGGCGGTCCCGGAGGACCGGGACGGCATCGCCGCCCGGCTTGATGAGCTCGGCGCCGAGGTCGAGGTACTGGTCAACAACGCCGGCTTCGGCGTGTACGACTCGTTTCTCGGATCCGGGCGCGAGCAGGAGCTGCGCCAGGTGCGAGTGGACGTCGAGGCGGTCGTCGACCTGATGAGCCGCTACCTGCCAGGCATGGTCGCACGCAAGCGGGGCGCCGTCATCAACATGTCCTCCACTGCCGGCTTTCAGCCGCTCCCGTACAACGCCGGCTACTCGGCCGCCAAGGGTCACGTGCTGCTGCTCTCGGAGTCGGTCGGCGAGGAGGTTCGCGAGCACGGCGTGTCCGTCACCGCGGTCTGCCCGGGACCGGTCCCGACGGAGTTCCAGGAGGCCAACGACGCCGGGTACTTCTCCGCCCGGCTGCCGGGGGTCGTCGAGGTCTCCCCCGCCCGGGTCGCCGCGGACGCGCTGTCGGCGGCGGATCGTGGCCGCCGGATGGTGATCCCGGGCGGTCCGGCGGTGCGGGCCGCGTTCGGTCCCAATCGGCTGCTGCCGTCCGCGCTGACCCTGGCGGTCTCCAAACGGCTCATGAAACGAGCCTGACGGCGCCTCGCCCGGATCGGGCCCGCGCGGAGTCACACGGACCGGGGAGACCCGGCCAGCCGGCGGACGGTCACGAAGCCATCACCGGTTTGCCAAATTCGACTAGCGCCGGGAGAAGGTCTAGTGTGTGTGAGATGGACGACCAGGAGATCCGCACACTGCTGTCACGGCTCGCTCGTCCTCACGCATCCGGCGGCCAGGTCGTCGAGCGTGCCGCGATCCTCGCCGAGGGCGGCGAATTCCCGGCGATCCTTGCGTGGATCACGGCTCATGCCGGGCAGCCTGAGACAACGGCTGCCGCCGCCTCCCTAGGCGGCCTGCACTCCTCGCGGATGAATGACCGCGGCGCAACGGACGGGCGACCGCCGCAGCGGTACGTGCTGCCGGGAGCCAGCCTCAGCGTCTAGT
>JAXDIC010000205.1:0-7672 GCA_034664185.1 Thermoleophilaceae bacterium | reverse complement strand
GGTTGGGCGGCCACTGCCTGCCGGTCGACCCGTTCTACCTGGCCTGGAAGGCACGCGAGTACGACACGCCCACCGAGTTCATCGAGCTGGCCGGCGAGGTCAACCAGAAGATGCCGTACTTCTGCGTGGAGAAGGTCGCGCGGGCGCTCAACGACCACTCCAAGCCCGTGCGCGGCTCGCGGATCGCGATCGTCGGTGTGGCGTACAAGGCCGGCGTGGGCGACCTCCGCGAGTCCCCGGCGCTGAAGATCATGAAGCTCCTCCGCGAGGAGGGCGGCGAGGTGGTCTACAGCGACGAGTACGTGCCCGAGCTGCCGGACTTCGGGCTGGCATCGGAGGATCTGGACACGGCGCTTGCGGATTGCGATGCCGCCGTGATCGTCACGGCCCATCCCGGGCTGGACGTGCGCCGTGTGGTGGAGGTCGCGCCCCTCGTGGTCGACTTCCGCGGGGTCACGCGGGGAGTCGAGGCGCCGAACCTGGTCAGGCTGTAGGTCGCCGATCCGCTCAGGCGGGTACGCGCGGCTCGAGCAGGGCACAGATCCGCTCGCCGGCCCGGCCGCCGCCGTAGAGCTCCGCGCGCTCCGTGGCCGGCGGGCCGCGGTGAAGGGCGGCCAGCGCCGCCTCGCGGTCCAGGTCCACCAGCTCGTTCCAGCCGCTCTCGACGGTCTCCACCCACTCCGTCGTGTCCCGCAGAGTGACGCACTGGACCCCCAGCAGGTATGCCTCCTTCTGGAGGCCGCCCGAGTCGGTCAGGATCGCGCGCGCGTCGCCGGCCAGCGCCAGCAGGTCGAGGTACCCGAGCGGCGGCGCGAGGTGCACGTGCGGCGCGGCCCTGAGCGGCTCGAGCAGGCCGGTGGCCTCGAGACGGCCGTGCGTTCGCGGATGGACGGGGAAGACCGTGGGGAGGGGGAGGGCGCGCAGGAGGTCGACCAGCAGCGCCAGGCGCTCGGGATCGTCGACGTTGCCCGCCCGGTGGGCGGTCACGAGCAGGTAACCGCCGGGTTCCACGCCGTGCTCCTCGAGCGCGCGGGAGCGCTCCCGGGCGCGCGGGGCCATGGCCAGCGCGACGTCGGCCATCACGTCCCCCACCAGGTGCACCCCACGGTCTATTCCCTCGCGGGCGAGGTTGGCCACCGCGGTCTCCGTCGAGCAGAGGAGCAGGTCGCTGGCGTGGTCGGTCAGCACGCGGTTCAGCTCCTCGGGCATGGATCTGTCGAACGAGCGCATGCCCGCCTCGACGTGAGCCACGGGGACGTGGGCCTGGGCGGCCGCAAGGGCGCCGGCGATCGTCGAGTTGGTGTCGCCGTAGACCAGCACCATGTCCGGGTCGAGCTCGGCCAGCGCGGGCTCGAGGGCCTCGAGCATCCGCCCGGTCTGGAGCGCTGGCGGCCCGGAGCCGATGTTGAGCTGCCGATCCGGGGCCGGAATGCCCAGCTCGTCGAAGAAGATCCGCGACATGTCGTCGTCGTAGTGCTGGCCGGTGTGCACGATCGCCTCGTCGTGGCGCTCCCTGAGGAGGCGGGACACGGCCCCCGCCTTGACGAACTGCGGCCGGTTTCCGATTACGGTGACTACGCGCATGGAAGTCGTGGACGTGGCACGGAGAGCGCGGCTAGGGTAGTGCGCCGCCATGCCCGTCCCCCTCTTCGCGACATCGTTGGAGCGCTACCACGACGCCCTTGCCGAGCGGCTGGGCGAGGTCGCACGCTCGGGACGTTACATCCTCGGCCCCGAGGTCAGCGCCTTCGAGGCGGAGTTCGCCGGGTATCTGGGCGCCCGCCACTGCGTGGGGGTGGCCAACGGCACCGACGCTCTGACCATCGCCCTGCGCGCCCTGGGCGTGGGGGAGGGCGACGAGGTCGTCATGCCGTCGCTGACCTTCTACGCCACCGCTGAGGCGACCGTCAACGCCGGCGCGGTCCCGGTGTTCTGCGACATAGACCCGGACACGTTCTGCGTCACCCGGGAGACCGTCGAGCGGGCGCTGACCGACCGGACGGTGGCCATCGTGCCGGTTCACCTCTTCGGCAACGTCGCTCCGATGGACGAGCTGCGCGAGCTGGGGCTGCCGGTGCTCGAGGACGCGGCCCAGGCCGCCGGCGCAACCCTTGGGGACCGGCACGCCGGGGCGCTGGCCGACGCGGCCACCTTCTCGTTCTTTCCGTCGAAGAACCTCGGTGCCCTGGGCGACGGCGGCGCGATCGTGACCGACCGCGACGATGTGGCGGAGGCCGCCCGCATGCTGCGCTTCCACGGCTCGAAGGACAAGCAGACCTTCGAGGACGTGGGCTACAACTCCCGGCTCGACGAGATCCAGGCGGCGGCGCTGCGGATCCTGCTTCCGGAGCTGGACGCATGGACCGCCGCGCGCCAGGCGGTCGCCGCCGCCTACGCGGAGCGGGGCCTGGCCGACGTCCCGGGCCTGCGACTGCCGACGCCCACGGCGGGCGCTGGTCACGCGTACCACCTCTACGTCGCGCGGCACGAGCGCGCGGACCAGCTGTGCGCCGCCCTTGGCGAACACGGCGTGCAGGCACGCGGCTACTACCGCCTGCCGGTGCACCTCCAGCCGTCGATGACGCGCTTCGGCGGCGACGCCCTGGATCTGCCCGTCACGGCTGAGGTCGCCCGCACCAACCTCGCCCTGCCGATGGGGACCGGCCTGGGTGACGACGCGATCGCCGAGGTGGTGGCTGCCTGTCAGGCGGCCGCGGGGTAGACCGGGCTAGAGGTCGTCGAGCTGGCGGACTGGCCGCGCCGGGATGCCGACCACCAGCGTGCGCGGAGGCACGTCGCGCGTGACCACGGCGCCGGCGCCCACGAAGGCGTCCTCGCCGACCTCGACGCCGGGCAGCAGCACCGCCGCCCCGCCGATCCGGCAGCGCCGGCGCAGTCGGGGCCCGCGGAGCGGCTCTCCGGCCGGGCGCCGCCCGGCCGTGCGGTCGTTCAGGGTCTGGACGCCCGGCGCGACGAAGACCTCGTCCTCCACCTCGCAGAACGCCGTGATGTAGCAGCCCGTCTGGATCCGCACGTCGGCTCCGACGATCGCGTCGTTCTCCAGGGAGGACCCGCGTCCCACGACCGATCCGCGGCCCACGGCGGCGCGCTCGCGCAGGTGAGCCTGGTCGCCGATCACGGCGTCCGGACCGACCGCCGATCCCGCGACGAGGACCGCACCCGCGCCGATCGTCGCGCCGTCGCCCACCACCAGCGGCGGCGGGGCCTCGCGCGAGGCGGTGGAGCCCTTCCCGAGCGAGACCGGCTTGCCAAGCACGGCGCCGTCGTGAATCCGCACGCCCTCCCCGATCACGGTGCCGGCGTGGATGACCACGTTGCCGCCCAGCTCGGCGCTGTCCGGCAGCGCCACGCCCTCACCGACCAGCAGGCCCGGCGCCCGCTCAGACGGGCGCAGCACGCGAGGTTTCCTCGAGCGAGCGCTGGAGGCCCTCCAGCACGCGCACCACGGCCACCCCGCTGTCCGCGCCAGAGCGGGGCGCGTCGCCGTTGCGAACGCAGTCCAGGAAGTGGGTGCACTCGATGCGCAGCGGCTCCTCGTTGGATATCCGAGGGCTCCAGATGTCGCCCGAGCGGGCGATGTACTCGCCGTAGGAGTGGACGTCCTGGTCGAAGCCCTTGTCGTAGACCGTGACCTTGCGCTCGATCTCCATGTCGTCGAACGTGGCCATTCGACGCGACCCCACGACCGTGAAGCGGCGCTCCTTGTGGGGGTCGAGCCACGAGAGATGCAGGTGCGCGGCCAGCCCGGATGGGAAGCGGAGGTAGGAGAAGACGACATCCTCCACGCCGGGCTGCATGTAGCTCTCGCCGTGCGCCTGAACCTCCAGCGGCTCCTCCCCGGCAAGTCGCAGGATGACCGAGACGTCGTGCGCGCCCAGCGACCAGAGGGCATTCTCGTCGGCGCGAAGCTTGCCCAGGTTGAGCCGGTTGGAGTAGACGTAGTGGATGTCGCCGAGGTCGCCCGAGTCGGCGATCTGCTTGAGCTTCTCCACTCCGGGGTGGTACTCGAGCAGGTGTCCCACCATCAGCACGCGGTCCGACTCTCGCGCAGCCGAGGCAACCTGCTCCGCGTCGGCCAGGGACTGGGCGAGGGGCTTCTCGACGAAGCAGTGCTTGCCGGCCTCGAGCACGCGCTCGGCGAGCTTGGCATGGCTGGGCACCGGGGTGGCCACCACGATGGCATCGAGCTGCGGGTCGGACAGCAGGTCGTCGAGCTCGGCGGTGGCGCGCGCCGTGGGGAACTGCAGTGCCCAGCGCGCCCGTGACTCGTCCGAGGCGTCACAGATCCAGCGCAGATCCGCTCCCGGCAGGCGGTCGAAGTTGCGGGCGAGGTTGGGGCCCCAGTACCCGAGCCCGACTACTCCCACCTGGATGGGCTGGTCCGTCACGGGGTGGCAGTGTAGGACGGCCCGCGGCGGAGTCTCCAGACACGCGGCTTTTGGGCCGAGGATCGTTTGACGATCCCTTGCAGGGAAACATTCACACCTGCGACCATCTTCACGCAAACTGAAGGCCGTGATTGAAGACCTTGAGCGCCACCGACCCGAGACGTCCAGGAGATTTGCTGACATGAGGCTTCCGCGCCGCCGGCACAGCGCGCCCCAAACCGAGGCCGAAGCGCCCGACCTCGGGCTCGCCCTGGCGCAGTTCGAGTACGTGCGGGTCGATGCCTCGCAGGTCCTGCTCAGGCTCGCGGGCGCCTGGCATGGCCTGGAGCCGCCGCTGGCGCCCAGCCTGAAGGTGCACGTCGCCGGCGAGACCCTGAGCTACCCCCAGCTGCCTGGAGCCCCGCTCCCCGCCGGGGGCGGCGGTGACGCCTCCGACCGCGAGTGGCGAGCCGGATACGCGCTCCCATCGGCCGTGATCACGCCGGTGACCGAGTTCACGCTCGAGGCCAACGGCCGATCCGTGACGCTGCCCCCGCCCGTCGAGGCCTCGATGCCCGGCGCGGCGAGGCCGGAGCCAGCCGCTCCGCTCCGCCCCGAACCCGCCCCCGAGGAGCTGTCATCTGCTCGTGCGGACAGCCTGGAGAGCCTCGAAAGCGAGCGCGATCGGCTCGAGCGCGAGCGCGACGGCCTGCGCTCGGCCCTGATGAGGACCCGCGGCGAGCGCGACAGCGCTCTGTCCGAGGCGGAGCGACTGCGTGGTGGGCTGACCGAGGCGCGTGGCGAAGGTGAAAGTCGAGCCGGAGAGCTCGCGCGCCTCGCCAGTGAGCGGGAGCAGCTCGTGCAAGAGGGAGGCGAGCTGCGGTCGGCGCTGGCGGGCCTCGAGGCCGAGCGGGACACGCTCCGGCAGCAGCTGGCGGCGGTCGAGCGCGACCGCGACGAGCTCGGATCCTTTCTGGCGGAGGCTCAGACCGCGCGCGACAAGGCCCAGACCGAGACCGCGGACCACGCCGCCGAGGCGGCCGCGCTCACCTCCCGCCTGGAGGAGGCCACGCGAGCAGCCGCCGCGAGCGCGGAGGGTCTTGCCACGACCGACGAGGAGCGCACCCGGCTCGAGGCCGCCCTGGCGGACGCCCAACAGCAGGCAGGGCGCGCCGTCGAGCGACTCGACAAGGTCACTCGGGAGCTCGAGGCCCGGACGGAGGAGGTTCGCCGCCAGACGACCGAGCTGGAGCAGATCCGGCCGGAGCTCGGCACGGCGCGAGCCGAGCGCGATCGGGCCGCTACCGAGCTGGCGGAGGTCAAGGCCTCGTGGGCCGCCGACGTCGAGCGCATGCTGACCGAGCACCGAGCGGTGCGGGTGGAGCTCAAGGACGAGCGCGCGGAGCGGACCGGGCTGGTCACCGAGCGGGACGAGCTGCGCTCGGCTCTGACCGAGGCCCAGGCCGAGCGAGACGCCGAGGCCTCCCAACTGCGTGAGCAGCTGGCCGAGAAGGAGCAGCTCGGGGAGGTCCAGGCGGGTGAGCTGGCTCAGATCCGGCAGGAGCGGGACGATCTGAGATCCGCCCTGGACGAGGCGCGCGCCGAGCGTGACGCTGCCAGGGCCGAGGCCGAGAAGCGGGCCGCCGAGGCGACAGAGCTTGCGCCGCGGCTCGAGGAGGCCGCCCGCAGCGCCGACGCGGCCGCCGCCATCGGCACCGAGCTGGAGCAGGCACGCGAGGCTCTCGAGCTGGAGCAGGGTCGCATTCGTGAGCTGGAGAAGCGACTCGACGACGCCATGGTGGCCAGGGAGCGGGCGGAGGTAGAGGCCGCGACGGCCAGCGCGAACCTTGCCGGCCGCGACCAGGAGACCGCCGAGCTGTACGCGTCAGGGGAGCAGGCGCGCCAGCAAGTCGCTCAGCTCGAGGAGCAGCTCCTGGAGACACGGGAGGCGCTCCGTCGCGGAGTTCGCGGGCGCCTGTGGGACGAGGAAGAGAGCTGATTTGTGAACGCTCTGGTGATTAGCAGGGAAAGTACACTCTTTCGCGGAGTCATCTCAGCCGCTGACCGAAGGGAGGCTTGACAGCGTGCTCGACCGTCAAGACAACGACAAGCAGAATGCCTTGCAGGTCACGGAGGCCGCCAATCGCGCGGGAGCGATCGTCACCGATCACATCCGCTCGATCATCGATCAGGCCGAGGCCAGCGCAGCCGAGATCCGTCGCGCCGCCGAGGTTGAGGCCGACGCGGTCAGGCAGCGGGCAGCCGAGTCGGCGGCCCGGATCCTCGAACGAATCGACGCTCTCGACGGCCCGCTCAGCGAGCTGGTCGCCGGGCTCCAGCGCGAGGCCGACAGCCTGACGTCGGACTTCGACCGCAGCCGTTGAGTCGGAGGCGGTACCCGGGCCAGAGTCTTACGCGGCGACGCGAGTCGCTGCCGGATTCCACTGTCCCGAACCGGGCGGGGGCGATCGTCACGGAGTTCATCGTGTCGATCGTCGACGAGGCGGAGACCCGAGCCGGCGAGATTCGCCAGAGCGCGGAGGAGGACGCCGCCGCGCAGCTCCAGGCCGCTCGCGATGCCGCCTGGCGGGTGCGGGAGCGCATCGACGCGATCGCGGCCGAGCTGGGTGGGATGCTGGCCGGGATCAGGCGCGACTCGGATGCCCTCTCGGTCAAGCGAGTGGCGTCGTCGGACACCTCCGCCATGCCGCTCCGCACCCCGCTCGAGGGCGCCGCGACCTATCCCGGGGCCAGTGGCGCCTACGAGCACGCGGCCCCGGTCGTCGACCACCAGCCCGAGGTCCAGGACCAGCCCGAGGTCGAGCCTCAGCCCGAGGTCGAGCACCAGCCGGAGGTCGAGCCTCAGCCGGAGGTCGAGGAGCCCGCGGTGGCTGCGCCCGATGAAACGGCCGGCGTGGCGGACGTCCAGGACGCCGAGAGCGTGCCCGACGACAGGGTCGAGCCCGTGGACGCGACGGTCGTCGCCGGCCCGGACGAGGTCGAGGAACCCGCCCATCGGGACGACAGCGCGCGTGCCGAGGTGGTTGGCCTGAACGACGAGCAGCTCGCCCGGACCTACACCCCTGCCCTTGCCGCCGCCGAGGGGGCCGGGGACGACGCCGAAGCCGTCGAGCGCTGGCAGAACGTCGCCCACGCCGCGGTCGAGGAGGCGCTCGGCCGGCCTGCCTTCGAACGCAACCCCAGCGAGCCTCCGACCGGCGCGAAGCGCCGCTTGGGGGTGCTACGGCGACGCGGGCCTTCGGAGGCCGTCGTCAAGCTGCGGG
>JAXDIC010000157.1:0-3320 GCA_034664185.1 Thermoleophilaceae bacterium | reverse complement strand
GCGTTCGAGGCGGCCGAGCAGGTGGCCGCCTGGTCGCCGTGGGGCATCCGGCTGACGAAGCAGGGCATGTGGTCCGCGCTCGAGGTGGCGTCCGAGCAGGCGGCGATCGAGTACGAGGATCGCCAGCAGATCATGGCCATCCACGGCCATGCCCCAGGCGAGGCCGTGTCGGCGTTCCTGGAGAAGCGGCCGGCGGAATTCGCGGACTGACCGGCGCGGACGAGGGCTCAGCCGAGCAGTTCGTCCACCACCACCCGGCAGCCGCGCGAGGGCACGATCGTCACGTTCCGGGTGCGCGGCGGCTCCGGCCGGGAGGAGGCGGCGCGCAGTCGCACCCGGGAGATCAGCGTGCGCAGCACCGTCGCCATCTCGTACTGGGCGAACGACGCGCCGATGCAGCGCCGCACGCCGCCGCCGAACGGGATCCACGTGTACGGCGCCGGCGCGCCGTCCAGGAACCGCTCCGGGCGGAACGCGCGCGGGTCGGGATACACGTCCGGCCGCAGGTGCACCAGCGCCACCGCGGGTACCACGAAGGTCCCGGCCGGGAGCGTCCTGCCCATGATCTCGGTGTCGGCCGTGAGCTTGCGCACCACGTCCACCACCACGGGGCGGACCCGCAGCGTCTCCTTGATCACGGCGTCCACGTAGTCGCCGCCGCCATCGCGGTCCACCGCCTCGCGCAGGAGCCGGTGCACCTCCGGGTGGCGCAGCACGCGCTCGAACACCCACGCCAGCCCCGTCGCCGTGGTCTCGTGCCCCGCGGCCAGCACGGTCATCAGCTCGTCGCGCAGCTCGACGTCGCTCATCGGAGAGCCGTCCTCGTGCCGGGCCGAGAGCAGCAGCGAGAGCACGTCGTCGCGGGATTCGGAGTCCGCCCCGGCGCGCCGCTCCCGGATCTCGTCGTAGATCAACGCGTCCAGCTCCTCCCGCCGCCGCAGGAAGCGCCGCCACGGGCTGAAGCGGCCCAGGTCACGCCGCAGCGCCGGGACCCAGACGATCGCGTTGCTGGACGCGCCGAACTGGGGAATCAGCTGTCGGAAGCGCGCAAGCCGAGCCTCCTCGCGCACCCCGAACACCGCACGCAGGATGACCTCGAGCGTGATGCGCTGCATGGCGGGCCGCAGGGCGAACGGCCGCCCAAGCGGCCAGCCCGCCAGCTCGCGCTCCGCGGCCTCCACCATGACCTCCTCGTAGCGGCGGATCCGGTCGCCGTGGAACGGCGGGAGCAGCAGCCGGCGCTGCTCCATGTGGGCATCGCCGTCGAGCGTGAGCAGCGAGTTGTCCCCCACCACCGGCCCGAGCGGCCCCATGTTGCCCTCGCCGGCGTGGAAGCGGTGTGGATCGCCCGTGAAGATCCTGCCGACCGCCTCGGGATCGACCACGTACGCGATCCGGTCGAACATCGGGTACTTGATCGAGAACAGGTCGCCGTGCCGCCGCCACTGCCGCTCGAGGAAGTCGAGCGGCTGGACCACGAATCGGATCCCCTGGACGAACGCCGGGGCGCGCGAGCCAGGCGGGAGCGAGGGCAGCGCGGCGCCGTCAGGCGCGGACGACGGCGAGCTCTTCGAGCGCGTACTTGCCGCGTCCGGCGTCGCTTCGCTCGAGCGGGTACTCGCCCGTGAAGCAGGCGTCGCAGTGGGTTGCCCGGGTGGAGCCGATGGCTTCATACAGACCCTCGAGCGAAAGATACGCCAGCGAGTCGGCGCCCAACTCGCGCGCCACGTCGTCGACCGTGCGGTCGTGGGCGATCATCTCCTCGCGCGTGGACATGTCGATGCCGTAGTGGCATGGGTGCCGGATGGGCGGCGCCGAGATGCGCAGGTGGACCTCCAGCGCGCCCGCGTCGCGGAGCATGCCGATGATCTGGCGGGTGGTGTTGCCGCGCACGATCGAGTCGTCCACGACCACGATGCGCTTGCCGCCCACCACCTCGGGCAGCGGGTTGAACTTCATCCGCAGGCCGTGCCGGCGCAGCTCCTGGCCGGGCTGGATGAACGTGCGCGCCACGTAGCGGTTCTTGATCAGGCCGTCGCCCTGCGGGAAGCCGGACGCCTGCGCGTAGCCGTTGGCCGCCGGGTTGCCCGAGTCGGGCACGGAGATGACGAGGTCGGCCCGCACGGGCGCCTCGCGCCACAGAATCTGGCCCATCTTCTCGCGCGAGACCTGGGTGCGCTTGCCCTCGAGCATCGAGTCCGGGCGGGCGAAGTAGATGTGCTCGAAGACGCAGAACGCCTTGCGGTCCGACTCGACCACCTGGCGCGTCTCGATTCCGCCCTCGCCCAGGCAGAGGAGCTCGCCGGGCAGGACGTCGCGCAGCAGCTTGGCGCCGATGATGTCGAACGCGCAGCTCTCCGAGGCCACGCAGTAGCGGTCGCCGAGCTGGCCCAGGGCGAGCGGCCGCAGCCCGGCGCCGTCGCGGAACGCAAACACGCCCTCCGGGCTCATGACGACCGTGGAGAAGGCGCCCTCAAGCCGCGGGATGACGTCCTCGATGGCGTCCTCGACGCGGTCGGCCTCGTGCGTGGAGATGAGCGCCGCGATGATCTCCGAGTCCGAGGTGGAGCTGAAGCCCACGCCGCGATCGCGCAGCTCGGCGTGCAGCTCCACGGCGTTGATCAGGTTGCCGTTGTGGGCGAGGGCGACGTTGTGGTGGTCGGAGCGATGGATGGGCTGAGCGTTCTGCCACGCCGACGACCCGGTCGTCGAGTAGCGGACGTGCCCGATGGCCAGCGTGCCGGCGAGCGCGCGCAGGTTGACCTCGTCGAAGACCTGCGAGACCAGCCCCAGCTCGCGGACCGCCGTGATCGCCCCGCTGTAGGCGGTGGCTATGCCCGCCGACTCCTGGCCCCGGTGCTGGAGCGCGTACAGGGCGAAGTAGGCGAGACGGGCGACGTCGGACTCCGGCGCGTACACACCGAAGACGCCACACTCGTCGCGCGGTCCGTCGCGTAGCTGGATCGGATCCGTGGAGGTCAAGTGAGGAGGTCCGGAATGCCCTGCTGATGGGCGTTTTTCAGATCCTCGACCGGCAGGGAGAGCCTAGCAGCGGACGCGGCGATGACGAGCGCGTCACCTTCGACCTGGCCGAGCCGGACCACCGGCACGTCGCCGGCCCGGGACGAGAGCTGCTCGAGTGCTTCCTCGGATGCGGAGACGATGACCCCGCCGGGGCCTTCGCCGAACAGGATCGGCCCCGAGCCGGCCCAGTCGAGCTCCACCCGAGCGCCCATCCCGCCGGCGATGCAGCACTCCGCCAGCGCGCAGGCGATGCCGCCCTCCGAGATGTCGTGCGCGGAGCTGACCAGCCCGTCCCG
>JAXDIC010000147.1:0-5193 GCA_034664185.1 Thermoleophilaceae bacterium | reverse complement strand
CGGTGACCAGCCCGTGGGAGTTGTCGCCCCAGCAGACGATGACGCCGTCCCCCCTGATCGCGCATCCCGTCCCGCCGCCGGTGGAGACCTGGGTGTACGTCCCGGTGGATGGCGGCGACGGCGCGGCGCCCCAGCACTCGAGAGTGCCGTTGGTGTGCACGCCGCAGCCGAAGCTCGACGCGTTGGAGATCTGCGTGAAGGTGCCGGCCGGAGGCGTCGCCTGTCCGTTGCCGTTGGCTCCCCAGCAGCCGACGGTGCTGGCGGTGGTCACGCCGCACGCATGTCCGCCGCCGGCGTTGAACTGCGTGAAGCGGACCGACGGAGGCGAGCCGACGGCGCCTGCGGAGTTGTCGCCCCAGCACGCCAGCGTGCCGACCGTCTTCACCCCGCAGGTGAAGTCGCCGCCGGCGTCGACCCCGCGGGTGGCGAAGTTGTCAGCGGCCGGGGTCGACTCGGGGCTGCCGGTGGACCCCCAGCACTGCACGCCGCCGTCGGTCCGTACCGCGCAGCTGTTGTCCAGCCCCGCGACCACCTGGGAGTACGTGCCCGTGGACGGGGCGTCCGTTACCTGTAGGAATGTGTTGGTCCCGTTGCACTCCACGCCGCCGTCCGTCTTGATGGCGCAGTTATGGAACCTGCCGGCGGAGATCTGGGTGAGGGTGCCGGCGGGCGCCGCGGTGTCCGCGCCCTCGTCCAGGCCCCAGCACTGAGCGGTGCCGTCGGTCTTGATGGCGCACGCGTGCTTCGCGGCCGTGGACAGCTGGGTGAAGGTGCCGGATGCCGGCGTGTTGGTGACGATGAAGCCGTTGGCCGCGTCGTCCTCGCCCCAGCAGGCAAGGGCGCCGGTGGTCCTGATGCCGCACGCGTAGAACGAGCCCGCCTCGACCTGCTTGAACGTGCCGGTGGGCACATTCGTGACCTGCAGCTTTGTGTCGTCGCCCCAGCACGCCAGCGTGCCGTCGTCCTTGATGCCGCAGCTGTTCCTGTCCTGTGCGGAGACCTGCTTGTAAATGCCGGGTGAAAAGCCCGAGATCTGGCCGTACGTGTCGAACCCCCAGCACCAGCCCGTCCCGTTCGTCTCCATTCCACACGCGTGGATGGTGCCCGCCGAGACCTGCCTGAACGAAACGGCCGGCGCGGCGGGAATCGTCGTGCCCCAGCACGAGAGGTCTGAACCTGTTGTGATCCCGCAGACCGAGTTGTTGCTCTCGGCGATCGTCCCCCCGGCCGCTCCCGGGGCCGTGGGACGGATCCCGGCTGCCGGCGCGGCGCTGGCGGGCAGCGCGCTCGCAAGCAGGCCTGCGGCGATGGCCGCCGCGGTGAGGGCTAGCCGGGCTGCGTGGATCCGAAGGGCCGTGGGGCGACCCTAGCCCGCGTGGGCCGGCCGCGCAAGTCGGCGCCGGCCGGGCTCAGCCGCGCGCGGCGAACCTCGCGGCCAGCCACAGGCACACCATGTGCATGCTCTGGTCGACGTTCCTCGCGAGCCCCGGGTCGGCCGCGCCCTTGATGCCCTTCACCGCGCGCATGTACGAGTGCAGCATCCGGCCGTCATCGATGGCCACGTGCGGGAGCGTGATGGCAGCCGCCACGCTGAGGGCACGACCCAGGCCGCGGCGACGGGCCACCACGGCCAGCGCGGGCACGAACGCGGCGGTGTACGACAGCCCGTGCTGGCCGAGCGCGCGACGGGCGGTCCTGTCGCGCCCCAGCCCGCCGTGCTTGTTGAGCGCCTGGAAGTCCGTCTGCAGCAGGTAGTCCCCGATGTGGTGGGAGATGAAGAACTCCGGGAACGGGGACGAGCCGGCCATGGTCAGCCGAGCCTATTCCGCCCCCGCCCCCACGGCAAGCTGGCGCTCAACCGAGGCCGACGTGCACGATGCGGCTCGTGCCGCCCTTTGGCGTGACCAGCTTCAGCCGGTAGTCGCCGGCCTTCATGCGCCGGACGGTGCGCAGCTTGAGCCGGCCGTGCGACGCCGTGCCGCGCGCGTACACCACGCGGCCGCGCAGAAGGCTGGCGCCCACCACGGTCTTGGACGTGGCGAAGAACACCATGCACTTGACCACGACCGTCGTGGTCGTCTTCTTCTTTTTCTTCGTGGTCACTGGGTGGAGCACCTTGCAGGTCACGTTGGCGTCGCGACCGGCGGGGCCTGGAGGGCCGGTGTCGCCCTTGGCGCCGGGGTTGCCCTTGGCCCCGGGGTCGCCCTTGGTGCCGGGATCGCCCGGGTCGCCCTTCGGCAGCGTGCCGCCGGTGCCGCTCAGGGCCACGGTGGTGGGACTCGAGTCGGCATTGCTCTTGATCTGCAGCGATGCGGTGCGCGTACCGGTCCCCTGCGGGGCGAAGCGCACCTTGACCGCGCACGTGTTGCTGCCGGGCGTCGTCGGCACCGGGCTGCGACACGTATCCGAGCTGATGAAGAAGTCCTCGGGATGCGATGTCCCGGTCAGGTCGTCCACCACGTCGAGCCCGTCGATGTACAGAGGCGCCGAGCCGTTATTGGTGATGGTCACCGTCTTCGGAGCGCTGACCGTGGTCTGCGGCTGAGTGGTGAACGCGGTGGGCGTGCTGGCCCCGATCGTCGGTGCGTCGTAGGAGAGCGTCACCGAGGGAGCCGCTGCGCCCGCCAGCGTGAAGCTGGCGCTGCCGCCGGGGGTCACCCAGCTCGAGCCGCCGCCGCCACTGCCCGACGAATAGTGGGTGCCGCCGCCGTCGCAGCCAGGGCCGAGCGACGCCGCGCCGCCGCCGCCCCCGCCGTAGAGGCCCGCGCCACCCCCGCCTCCGATGAAGAAGCCGTTTCCGCCGGCACCGCCACTCTCGAGCTCGCCCTGCCCACCGCTCGTGCCGGTGTCGCAGCCGCTGCCGCCCAGCCCGCCGGCGCTGCCGGTTCCCCCTCCTCCCTTGGCTGCGCCGGCGTCGCCATCTGCGCCTGGGGAACCGGCGCGGGTCGGGTCGACTCCGGCGTCGCCGCCGCTCGCCGGCGTCTTGCCGAAGGATGCGCCGGCACCCCCGCCGCCGCCAGCCACGACCAGCCGCGACTCCAGTCCATCCAGGCCCGCTGCCGCGCTGGTCCGGACGTCCGAGGCCCCTCCGCCGGTCGCGCCGGATGCGGGGCTGCTGTCGTCGGCTCCGTTCTGGGCGACGTGGATCGAGAGCGTCTGGCCAGGATGCACCGGCACGTCCGCGATCCCGTGGGCGCCCTGGCCACCGGGTGCGGTGGTGGCGCTTACAACGTCGTGGCCGATCCCCCCCTGTCCACCGATTAGATCGACGTGGAGGGTCCATACGCCCTCGGGCACGGTGAAGGTCCCTGAGGACGTGAAGGTCGGCACCGTATGTGTCGTCGACGCCAGGCTGGAGGCCGGGGACACGGCCATGGCGATCAGGGCGACGACCAGCGTCGCGGGACGGTGGAGCTTCATGGAGGGACCCCTTGGGGTTGGAGGGCGAGTCGGGCCGACACCCGACGCTAACACCGCTCGGTGGGCCGCGCTACCCCACTTGCGCGCCCGGCTGGCGCGCCAGCCTCCTATGTTCAGGAGACGCATGGCAACCCGCGAGGACATCCGCAACGTGGCGATCATCGCCCACGTCGACCACGGCAAGACCACCCTGGTGGACGCGATGCTGCGCCAATCCGGGGTCTTCGCCGCCCACGAGCAGCTGACCGACCGCGTGATGGACTCGATGGACCAGGAGCGCGAGCGCGGCATCACGATCCTGGCCAAGACGGCGTCGGTCCGCTACGGCGATGTCAAGTTGAACATCGTCGATACGCCCGGCCACGCGGACTTCGGTGGCGAGGTGGAGCGCGGGCTGACGATGGTCGACGGGGTGCTGCTGCTCGTCGACGCATCGGAGGGCCCGCTGCCGCAGACCCGCTTCGTGCTGCGCAAGGCCCTGGAGCGGCAGCTGCCCGTGGTGCTGGTGGTCAACAAGGTGGACCGCCCGGATGCCCGCGTGGAC
Organism: Thermoleophilaceae bacterium; assembly: GCA_034664185.1. Lineage (GTDB taxonomy): Bacteria > Actinomycetota > Thermoleophilia > Solirubrobacterales > Thermoleophilaceae > AC-37. The sequence goes on along the minus strand of JAXDIC010000147.1, from coordinate 1,229 downwards.
GCAGTGGTGGACGAGGTGTACGCGCTGTTCCTGGACCTGGACGCGGACGAGTCGCAGATCGAGTTCCCGATCGTGTACGCCAGCGCGAAGGCTGGCTGGGCGTCGCTCGACCAATCGGCTCAGGGCGGCGACCTCAAGCCGCTATTCGACCTGCTGGTGGAGCGGGTGCCGGCGCCCGAGTACGAGGAGGGCGCGCCGCTGCAGGCGCTGGTCACCAACCTGGACGCCTCGCCGTACGTGGGCCGGCTGGCCCTGTGCCGCGTGCACAACGGCTCCCTGCGGCGGGGTGCGGATGTCGCGTGGTGTCGTCGCGACGGCACGATCGAGCGTGCCCGCCTCTCCGAGCTGTACGTGAACGAGGGGCTCGAGCGCGTGGAGGCGGACGAGGCCGGCCCGGGCGACATCGCGGCCGTGGCGGGCATTCCAGAGATCACGATCGGCGAGACCCTGGCCGACCCCGACGACCCGCGGCCGCTGGAGCCGATCGCGGTGGACGAGCCGGCGCTGTCGGTGACGATCGGGATCAACACCTCGCCGCTCGCGGGGCGCTCGGGCTCGAGGCTGACGGCCCGGATGGTGCGCGACCGCCTGGACCAGGAGCTGGTGGGCAACGTGTCGGTGCGTGTGCTCGACACCGACAGCCCCGACACCTGGGAGGTGCAGGGCCGCGGCGAGCTTCAGCTGGCGGTGCTGGTCGAGACCATGCGCCGCGAGGGCTTCGAGCTGACGGTGGGCAAGCCGCGGGTGGTCAAGCGCGAGATCGACGGGCGCGTGCACGAGCCGGTCGAGCGGCTGACCATCGACATCCCCGACGACTTCCTCGGGGTCACCACCCAGCTGATGGCGCTGCGCAAGGGGCGGATGGAGCAGATGGTGAACCACGGCACTGGCTGGGTGCGGCTGGAGTACCTCGTGCCGGCGCGCGGGCTGATCGGCTTCCGCACCGAGTTCCTGACGGAGACGCGCGGGTCGGGCGTGCTGCACTCGGTGTTCGAGAGCTTCGAGCCATGGCACGGCGAGATCAAGTCGCGGCCGACCGGCTCCCTTGTGGCCGACCGCCGCGGCGAGACCGGGCAGTACGCGCTGATCAGGCTCCAGGAGCGCGGGCAGCTGTTCGTTGGGCCGGGCGAGGAGGTCTACGAGGGCATGATCGTGGGGGCCAACTCGCGCGCCGACGACCTGGACGTGAACGCGGTGCGCGAGAAGAAGCAGACCAACATGCGCGCCGC
>JAXDIC010000140.1:0-8034 GCA_034664185.1 Thermoleophilaceae bacterium | reverse complement strand
GTCGGCCTCACCCAGGCCGGTCAGCTCGCGCACACCCCTGCCGAAGCTGATCACGCGCGCCTGCTGGTCGCAGACGACGAAGGCCGCGTTGGGCGACGGGTAGTAGTCGTCCAGCAGCTCGAACAGGAAGCCGTAGCCGCATTTGTCGCAGCCGCGCGCCTGGTCGCGAAACCCGGCAGTGCGCTCGGCCGAGATGCTTCGGTTCCCGCAGTTGGGGCAGATGAAGTGAGGCATGCGGCCACTAGGTTAGGCACCTCGCGGCACGAACTCTCAGAACAGGCTGGCGGCGCGCTTGGGCTGCTCGAGCCCGAGGTGTGCCCAGGCGGCGGCCGTGGCCACTCGACCTCGCGGAGTGCGCTTGATGAAGCCCTTCTGGAGCAGGTACGGCTCGTACACGTCCTCGATCGTGTCGCGCTCCTCCGAGACGGCCACGGCCAGCGTGGAGAGCCCCACCGGACCGCCCTCGAACTTCTGGCAGATGACGCTCAGGATCTCGCGGTCGAGGCGGTCGAGGCCGGCCTGGTCGACCTCGAGCATGTCGAGGGCGGCGATCGCGAGCGAGCTGTCGATGGCGCCGTCGCCGTGCACCTCCGCGTAGTCGCGCACGCGCTTGAGCAGCCGGTTGGCCACGCGCGGGGTGCCGCGGGAGCGGCCGGCGATGGCGGTCGCTCCCTCCTGGTCGATGTCCACGCCGAGGATGCCCGCCGACCGGTGCACGATCTGGGCGAGGTCCCCGGGCGGGTAGAGCTCCAGGCGGTGCGTGACCCCGAAGCGGTCGCGCAGCGGCGTGGTGAGCAGGCCCGCGCGCGTGGTGGCGCCGATCAGGGTGAAGGGCGGAAGGTCGAGCGTGACGACGCGCGCGCCGGCGCCCTGCCCGACCGTGATCGGCAGGGAGCGGTCCTCCATGGCGGGATAGAACGTCTCCTCGAGGGCGCGCGGGAGGCGGTGGATCTCGTCCACGAAGAACACCGACCGCGGCTCGAGTGCCGTGAGGAACGCCGCGACGTCGCCCTTGCGCTCGAGGGCAGGGCCGGCGGTCTGCACGAACGGCACGTCGAGCTCGCCCGCGACGATCTGCGCGAGCGACGTCTTGCCCAGCCCCGGCGGTCCGGCCAGCAGGACGTGGTCCAGGGCCTCGTCGCGCCCGCGCGCGGCCTGGATGAACACGGCGAGCTGGTCCTTGGTTTGGGGCTGCCCCACGAAGTCGGTCAGCCGCCGCGGCCGCAGCGAGCGGTCGAGCTCCTCGTCGGGCCTGATGGCGCCCGCCGTCTGAAGCCGCTCGACTCCCGGGGTGCGGATGCCGCCGCCGCTCACCGGGCGGCCCGCAGGGCGGCGGCGATGAGGTCCTCGGGGGTCTCGCCGCCGGCCGAGTCGAGCAGCTGGTCCGCCTCGGCGGGGGCGAAGCCGAGCCCCAGCAGTCCTTCGCGCGCGAGCGTGCGCGGGTCGTCCGAGCGGGTGATCTGGATGGCGTCGGAGCCCGCCGGGCCGGTGACCTTCTCGCGCAGCTCGACGATGATCCGCTCGGCCGTGCGCTTGCCGATGCCGGGCGCGGCCTGGAAGCGCGCCGAGTCGCCGGAGGCGATGGCCTTGGTCAGCTCGCGCGGGCTGCCGCCGGAGAGCACGGCCAGCGCCACCTTGGGCCCCACGCTCTGGACGCCGACCAGCATCAGGAACAGCTCGCGCTCGTCCTCGGAGCCGAAGCCGAACAGGTGCATGCCGTCGTCGCGCAGCACGAGGTGCGTGTGCAGAAGGGCCTGCTCGCCCGCCGCCGGGACCGAGCGCAGCGTGTGCGCCGACACCGCCAGCCGGTAGCCCACCCCGGCGCACTCGATGACGACGTGGTCCGGGCGCCGCACGGTGACCTCTCCTCGCACCGAGGCGATCACGCCGCTCCTCCGACGGCGGCGCGGATGGCCGTGCCGTTGGCGTGGCAGATGGCGACGGCCAGGGCGTCGGCCGCGTGGTCGGGCTGAGGAAGGTCGGGGAGCGACAGCAGCGCGGCGATCATGCGCTGCACCTGGTCCTTCTCGGCGCTGCCCGATCCGCAGACGGCCTTCTTGACGGCCTGCGGCGTGTACGAGTAGCAGGGCACCCCGGCCATGCCGGCCGAGAGCAGCGCCGCGCCGCGCGCCTGGCCGACCGAGAAGGCCGTGCGGACGTTCTGACCGAAGAAGAGGTCCTCGATGGCCATCGCCTCGGGCCGGTGCTCCGAGATCAGGTCGCAGACGCGCGCGTGGATGCGGGCCAGACGGCGCTCGAGCGGATCGCTGGGCGAGGTCTCGATGACGCCGCCGTCGAGGGCGGCCAGCTGCTGCCCGCGGGTGAGGACCACGCCGTAGCCGGTGTTGGAGGCACCGGGATCTATGCCGAGGACGACCACCATCCTGGTGATTCTGCGCCCGAGGGCGGACGCCTGCCCGGGCGCCGGTTCGGCGGAGCCGCTTCGCCGCCGGCTCCGAGACGAATCCCACGGCGAGCAATAAGGCGACGATCCGGACGTGGTTGCAGTTGATCTCGCGTAGCGAGAGTAAGTGCAACCACCCCCGCCCGGGGTCGGCCGGCGCGGCCGATCCCGTTCCCTTATTGCTGCTTTTTCTTGTGCCCGCGCTTCGGCCGCATCACCCGGAACCAGTCCTTGCCCGGGCGCAGGCCCGTCTTGGTCGCCACGGGACGACGCGTGCCCGCCCGCTTGGACTTGAAGCCGATCGACGCTCTGCCGGCGCCGTCGGTCAGCGCGCTCCATCTCCCGACGGCGATCTTGGCCCGGTCCACCGGCTCCTCCCTGCCGGCGACAACGGCGGTGGCCCGGAAGCGGAGCGTGACCAGCTTCCCGGGCTTCACATGCTTTGGCGAGACCCGGAGCCGGATCTTGGCCGGCTCGACCGGCGTCGTGGACGGCTTCTCCCCCTTGGGGACGAAGTGCAGCACCGTGCCGTTGGAGAAGCCGTACGTGGGCGGCCCGTGCGTGTTGTAGGGCTGGATCAGCCAGTGGAGGTCGCCGCCCAGCGCGTTGAAGAAGTCGATGCCCTCGGACTCGCCGACCACGTGGCGCTCGATCTCGAGCTGCCGGGCGCCCGTCTGGAGGTCGATCGACCAGACCTGGAAGCTGGGACCGTCGCCGCCCGCGACGTAGAACTTGCCGCGGAAGAACGCGGCGCCTGTGATCCCGCTGGGCGGCTTGGCGTTCGGCAGCTTGCGCACCGCCTTGATGGGCGCGGCGCCCGGCGCCGCATGCGCACTCGAGATGTCGTCCATCGAGTAAGCGAGCAGGTCGTTGTGGCTCTGGGTCCACGCGAGCTTGCCGTCGGGCGAGACGGCCACCCACATCGCCTTCGGGATCTCGGCCGGGTCGAGCTTGACGTAGTAGCGCCACAGGAGCGTGTTGGGGTCCGCGACCCCGATCGACCCGGTCTTGCAGGTGTTGTTGGGGTCGGCCTCCCCCGGCGCCGCCTGGGGGTAGTAGCACTCGGTGGGCAGCAGCACCCGTCCACCCTCGCGCGCGTCCCACGCGATGTCCCCGATGTGGTTGTAGTGCTCGCGCGCTTGGACGTCTGGCGGGAAGACGTCGTCCGTGCGCGCCGTCTCGTTCAGGAACGGGTCGGTGCGGTACAGGCCCGTGTAGATCCCGTTGAAGAACAGCCGCCTCTGCGGATCGGACGCGACGCCCTGGTAGTAGACGAGCGGCACGGTCGAGCGGCCGGTCTCCGTCCAGCGACCCGGATCGGCGCCGCTCGCTCCTCCGGGGAGAGCCATCGCGACGACGACCGCGCCAGCGACGGCCAGCATTCCCGTCCTGCACTTCGTGAAAGCGATGTGGACAGGATGGACTACGCGGCGGCCACGCGCTCCAGCACCGCGGCGTCCACGTCGAAGTTGGCGTGGACCGCGCTCACGTCGTCGTGCTCCTCCAGCGCCTCGATCAGGCGCATCAGCGACCCGACCTGGCTCTCGTCCACCTCGACGCGGTTGGTGGGACGCATCGTCAGCTCCGCGGACTCGATCGGGATCCCGGCGCCCTCGAGCGCGCCGCGGACCGCCTGGAGGTCGGCGGGAGCGGTGACCACCTCGTAGAGGTTCTCGTCCAGCGCCACGTCCTCGGCGCCGGCGTCGATGGCCACCATCAGGTCGTCCTCGGACGCGCGCGACGCGTCGACCACGATCACGCCCTTCTTCTCGAACACCCAGGCCACCGAGCCCGGCTCGCCCAGGCTGCCGCCGCTGCGCGCGAACGTGTGGCGGATCTCCGACCCGGTGCGGTTGCGGTTGTCGGTGAGCGCCTCGGCCAGGATCGCGACGCCGCCCGGCCCGTAGCCCTCGTAGACGACCGTCTCGATCGCGTCGGCGTCGGCGTCGGCCCCGGTGCCCTTGGCGATCGCGCGCTCGATGTTCTGCTTGGGCATGCCGCCGTCCTTGGCCTTCTGGACGGCGTTGGCAAGCGCGGCGTTGCTGGCCGGCTCGCCGCCGCCCTCGCGCGCGGCCACCTGGATGGCGCGGGCGAGCTTGGTGAACTCAGCTCCGCGGCGCTGGTCGGTGACCGCCTTCTTGTGCTTGATCGACGCCCACTTCGAGTGACCGGACATGAGAGCCAGTCTAGGCCCAGGGGCGCTGGCGCCTCGGGCTCAGTGGAGGGTCGGGGCGCGACTCTTGGCGCGCGCGAGGAACCTGCGGGCCGCCGCGACACGCCGAGGGGTGACGGCCCGGGGGTCGTAGCGAAGGGCCTCGCTCCAGAGCGCCGCGCGCTGCCGCTCGCCGATCCCGCGGGTCATCCTCAGGAGCGTCTCCAGCTCGTCCAGGCTCGCCCCCCGGGCGATGCGCTCCCGCAGCCTTGTCCGGACCTGATCGACCGTCATCTCTCTCCGCCTCCCAGGGCGAGCAGCGCCGATTACCCCTTAATCACACGTACCCGACCCGGACGGGTGAAAACACCGAAAGGTGCAAAGAGCGACTCTTTTCGGGGTAGCTCAGATCAGGAAGCGGCCGTCGCGCTGGATCTCGACCCCGTCGACCGTGATCGAGCCGCCCTGGCGCAGGTCGCAGACGAAGTCCCAGTGCACCGCGGACTCGTTGACGCCGCCCGACTCCGGGTAGCTGGCGCCGATGGCCATGTGCACCGTTCCACCGATCTTCTCGTCGAGCAGGATCTCCTTGGTGCCGGTGGTGATGCCGTAGTTGGTGCCGATGCCCAGCTCGCCCAGCCGGCGGGCGCCGTCGTCGGTGTCGAGGGTGTGGATCAGGAACTCCTCCCCCAGCTCCGCTGAGGCGTCGACCACCCGACCGCCCTCGAAGCGGAACCTGACCCCGGACACCTCGCGGCCGCCGTACGCGGCGGGGAACGAGAACGCCACCTCGCCCTCCACGGAGTCCTCGATGGGGCCCGTGAAGAACTCGCCGTCGGGCATGTTGTGCTCGCCCAGGCAGGGGATGAAGGTACGGCCGGCGACCCCGAGCTTGATGTCGGTTCCCGGGGCCTGGACGTGCACCTCCTCCTTGCCCTGCATCCACTCCGTCAGCCGCTTGACCTCGTCCGACTGCCGCGCCCATGCCGTGACCGGCTCGGGGTCGTCGGTCAGGCAGGCGGCGTAGAACAGGTCCTCGTAGCGGGCCAGCGATACACCCGCCTCGGATGCGTACGCGTGCGTCGGGAACAGGGTCAGGCACCAGCGGTACTCGCCCGTCGCGCTGCGCCTCATCGACGCGTCGAGCAGCGGCTTGCGCGCCTTCTGCACGCGCTGCTGCTTCTTCGGGTCCACCTCCGACAGCTCGCGGGCGTTCGAGTCGGCCATGATCGCGATGCGCACGTCCGCGTTGTCCGCCACCCACTGGGACGTGGGTGGGATCCACTCGAGCTGAGCGTCGGAGGCCAGCTCGTAGAAAGCCGGCACCGCGCCCTCGGTGGTGAGCTGGATGATCGGCAGCCCTCCCGCGCGCAGGACCTCCTCGTACACCGCCTGCACGAGCGGCTCGGCGTTGGTCGACGACTGGATCACGCAGACGTCGCCCTCCCGCACCCCGGTGGAGTAGCGGACGAGTATCTGCGCCAGGGCGTCGGCGCGCTGGTCCCTCACGCGGCCGCCTCCTCGACCGGGCGGGCGCCGACCCGATCGAGCAGCCAGCGGTGCAGGCGCCCGTCCCCCGTCAGCTCCGGATGGAAGGCCACCGCCAGCACATCGCCCTGGCGGATGGCGACGGGATGGCCGTCGACCTCGGCCAGGACCGACACCTCGGGCCCGTGGCGCTCGACCCAGGGCGCTCGTATGAAGACGGCTCGCAGCGGCCCGCCGGGGATCTCGTCCAGCTCGAGGTCGGTCTCGAAGCTGCTGACCTGGCGCCCGAACGCGTTGCGCCGCGCGCTCAGGTCCAGCACCCCCAGGTGATCGTGGTCGAGCACGATCAGGCCCGCGCAGGTGGCCAAGGTGGGCGTGCCGGACCGAACCAGGTCGCACAGCGGCCCGGCCAGGCCCTCGCGCTCGATGCCCAGCGTCATCGTGGTGGACTCGCCGCCGGGCAGGATCAGCGCGTCGAGCCCCTCGAGGTCCTCGGGCGTGCGCACGTCGCGCGCCTCGGCCCCAAGCTCCGCCAGCATTCCGGCGTGAGCCTCGAAGTCGCCCTGGAGGGCGAGCACCCCGACGGTCACCCGGCTACCAGCCGCGAGTCTGGATCAGGCCGTCCTGGCCGAGGGCGGAGATCTCGATCCCCGCCATGGCCGCGCCAAGGTCGCGCGAGGCGCCGGCCACGCGCTGAGGGTCGTCGAAGTGAGTGGTGGCCTCGACGATCGCGTTGGCCGTGCGCTCCGGGTCCTCCGCCTTGAAGATGCCGGAGCCGACGAACACGCCCTCGGCCCCCAGCTGCATCATCAGAGCGGCGTCGGCCGGGGTGGCGATGCCGCCGGCCGAGAAGTTGACGACCGGCAGGCTGCACTTCTCGGCGACCTGCCGCACGAGGTCGAGCGGCGCCGCCAACTCCTTGGCCGCCCTGGGCAGCTCGGCTCCGTCGATCGAGCTGAGCCGGCGGATCTCGCCCTGGATGGTGCGCATGTGGCGGACCGCCTCGACCACGTTGCCGGTGCCCGCCTCGCCCTTGGTGCGGATCATGGCCGCGCCCTCGGCGATGCGGCGAAGGGCCTCGCCCAGGTTGGTGGCTCCGCAGACGAACGGGACCTTGAACTGCCATTTGTCGATGTGGTTGGACTCGTCGGCCGGCGTCAGCACCTCGGACTCGTCGACGTAGTCGACCTCCAGCGCCTCCAGCACCTGCGCCTCGAGAAAGTGCCCGATTCGCGCCTTGGCCATCACCGGGATGCTGACGGCCTGCTGGATGCCGACGATCATCTCCGGGTCCGACATCCGCGCGACGCCGCCGTCACGGCGGATATCGGCGGGAACGCGCTCGAGCGCCATCACCGCGGCGGCGCCCGCTTCCTCGGCTACCGTCGCCTGCGCGGCGCTGACCACGTCCATGATCACGCCGCCCTTGAGCATCTCCGCGAGGCCCGTCTTCACGCGGAATGTCGACTCGTCACGCATGCGCCAAGTCTAGCTTGGCAGCAGCGTCCTACTTCAGGCGGAACGCCTTGATGCGGTCGTCGTACTGCGCGGAGTCCTGCGCGTAGACGCCGTAGGCGAGGGCCTGGATGAGGCTGAGCAGCGCCGTGTGAGAGCGGACGTAGGCCGGGCTGTTGGACGAGTAGTAGAGCTTGATCTGCGCGAGCTTCGCGACCTCTGAGAGCGTCGCATCGGTGATCGCCGCCGTCTTTGCCTTGCGGTGTCGCGCGAGCTTCATCGCGCGCACCACCAGCGGATGCGGACGCCCGGCCGAGAGGCCGATCACGAGGGTCGATTCGTCGATTCGCCCGAGCCGGCTGAGCGCCTCCTGCGACGGGCTCGCCACGACATCGACGCGCAGGTCTAGCAACATCAACAGGTGGCGCAGGTAGCTGGCGAAGAAGGCCATCTGGTCGGTGCCGGCCACGAGCACCTTCTCGGCCGAGACGATCGCCTCGATCAGAGCCTCGACCTCGCTGCGCGAGACCTTGCG
>JAXDIC010000132.1:0-3307 GCA_034664185.1 Thermoleophilaceae bacterium | reverse complement strand
GGTGGACATATGCGTGATTGGTCGGGTACAGAGCGGCCAAGCGGGGCGCGCCGAACGGGTTGAACGAGCCGATCAGCGGACAGAAGCCCTGGGCGAGAGGGGAAGCGTTGGCCGGCACGTTGGTCGGTTCGAGGCCGCCGGTCGGCACGGCGACTCCGGGTAGCCGCAGACCGCCGCGCGCGTTCCCGTCGGCGTCGCGCACGATGTCGCCACCGGAGGTGAGCTTGATACGAGCGGCCGCGGGCGCGGCTCTCCCGCCGCCCGCCCAACGGAACAGGTCGGCCACGGCGGCGTCGCTCGCGTCCCCCACCGACAGCGGGTTGAGCGACTTGGTGCACTGGGTCGAGATCGGGGCCGCTCCGAGGTCGCGGCCGAGCATCTCGTCGAAGCGATGGGCGAGCGACTTGTCGATGTGCGAGCCGCCGGCGATCTCCCAGGTGCGCAGGTGCGTTCCGTCGGCCTGGCGGGTCGCGCCGTGCGTATCGAGGAACTCCGTCTCGGTGTCGAGCCGGATGACCGGGTCGGATAGCGCGTGGCTGACCTTCCCCGGCGCCTCGCCGCTCGCCGACAGCGAGGCCACGCTGCCGTAGCTGGCGCCGATCAGGTACCCGTCGTAGGGAGAGGATCCGGTCCTGCCGAAGTGATTGGCCCAGGCGGCAACGGTGGGAGCGGGCCCCGAGTAGCCGGTCAAGAGCTGGCGGCGGACGCGCTGACCGCCGAGCGGGTAGTCGCTTCGTTTGTCGTTTCGGATCAGCCCGCCGAGCTGGGAGACGATGTCCCAGGCCTGGCTCGGATCTGCCATCCCTCCATCCAGCGCGGCGTAGCGCTGCTGATTCCACCCCTCAAGGAAGCCGATTGCGGCCGGGTCGTAGGTCAATCCCACCCATGCGATGCCCTGCCGAGCCAGCTGGCCGTGCGTGTAGTCCCAGATCGGCTCGACCTCGAAGCCGGCCGAGTTGTTGAGCAGCTCGACCACGACCTCGCCGTGGAAGTGCGCCGGGCGACGGACCAGCACGCGCGTCGCGTAGGCCGGCTTTTGGCCGGTCGGCCCGCTGTTCGTGAACGTGCGCGCGTGGCCACGAAGGACGTACTCGCGCTCGGTCATGCCAGGAGCGCTATGCGCGACGATCGCGCCGAACGGAGCGGAGCTGGATGTGATCGGCAGCGGGCCGATGCTCGTGGCGGCGGCCTGTGCGGCGGCCGGCACGAGCAGGGCCGCGGCGACGACGAGCGTGGCACAGAGCTTGCACTTCGCGTCCTCGGTGGAGCGGGGCCTGCGCACGGCAACCTCCTCGGTCCTCCCGTGGCTGCCGGAGCTCGGCCCCCGTGGAGAGTCCTTTGTGTACGGCTCGGGCGCTCTGCGCGAAGCGACTCGGCCCGAGTCGGCGAAGAGCCAGATCGAGATCGACATTACATCGACTCACCCAGGCTCGGTGAAAACATTTAGGAAGCGCCGGGCACTCAGCCAGCCGCCGCTTGGCGCTTCAGGTTACGCAGGATCTCGGTGTTGTAGTCACGGAACGTCGCGTACCGGCCACGCCACCAGAACACCTGGGTACCGCCCGGATAGCCGCGCGAGCCGACCGGCCGCCAGTTGTCCTGACTCGATCCCTCCGTCACCGCCATGTGCGCCCAGCTCGAGCCGTGATCCGGCGTCGTCCAGATCTCGATCTCGTACGGACTGCCGTCGAACGGGCGCCGTGAGACATACGCGATCGACGGATCGTCATGGTCGAGCGTGACGCCGCCCTGGTAGTACTGGTGGTACGACCAGGCGGTGGGACTCTGGCCGGCCGGGACCAGCACCCGGTCGACCCACTTGGTTCCGTCCCACCACGCGTAGCGGTAGGTATCGCCCGTGTGCGCGTCCCGCCGCTGGTACACCACCACGGGGCGGTGCTGGGAGTCCAGCGCGATGTCCAGCGGCCAGGCGCGCCCACCCGACGCGCTGTAGCGATAGACCGGGGTTGCCCGCGCGTAGCTGGGCGGGTGGTTCAGGGACCCGATGCGAGTGCCGTCGGAGCGGTACTCGGCGCCGGACTTGGAGATCCGCAGGAAGTAGATCCCGGTCGCCTTCTCCATCGGGTGGGAACGGCTGAACGCCATGTAGACGCTCTTCCCGTCGCCCGCGTACTTCGCGTACGGCCGCTGGCCGGGAATCGACGTGACGACGGTGCGCGGCCGCGTCCAGTGCTGCCAGTCGCTGGTGATCGACACGGTGGGCCACCAGGAGCCGCCGCGCCAGAACAGCCACACGCGCCCGTTTGGCATCTGGATCGGGTTGGGGTAGCTGAACGCCCGATCCGGATGCCCACCGACCGGCGCGGAGTTGGCCGGCATGCGCCGTATCGGTCCCCAGGCCGTGACGTCGTAAGGGCGAACCGACACCCGGTAGTACATGTGCTTGACCTGGCTCTTGGCGCCCACCCCGTGGGGCGCGTACACAGCCACGATCCGACCTCCCGGCCTGATGAACAGACTGGGGTTTGAGTGGTCGTCACGGCCGACGTGGTCGAGCGTGTGCCGCTGCACCACGTCCTGCCGGATCGACGCGACGACGATGTCGCCCTTCGACGTGACCCAGCCGACGAAGGTCGTGTCGTTGGCGTAGACGGCCCTGGGGTCCCCGAAGTACGACCAGACGCCGTCTCCGAGCGAGGTGACCTGCTGATCGCTGGTCTGGCTGACCGCCGGCGCCGGTGAGGACTGCAGCACCACCAGCATCAGCGGGAACGCCAGAAGTAAGAGCCCCTTGCGCATCCACGTCCCAACCCGGCGGACTGGCGGACGATTCGGAAGTCCACGGTTCCGGAGTCCGCGCGGACGTGGCACGAGGCTCAGCGTACTCGGCGGGGGCGCACCAGGACTCGCGCGCGCTGGCCCGAGGCGGCTGCACGCCGCCTCGGGTCGCCACCCGGGCCCCGGCCTACGATGGGCGTCTGTGACGCGATCGCGACACCTCACGGGGGCCCTGGCGGCGGCGTCCGCCGTCCTGATCGGCGCGGGTTGCGGTGATGGGACCAAGCACGCGTCCACGGCTCCCGCCCCACGGCCCGGCCGGACCACGGCGTCGCCTCCCGCCGCGCGCCCACGGCATCGCCCTGCTCAGCCGCCAGGCACGGCACGCGCCACGCTGCGCCTGCCGCCCGAGCTGACGTCGTCCCCCAAGGCGGTCTCCCCGCACAGCTGGCCCAGACCGCTGGCGGTGGCATCGTCGTTCCGCATCGTCCACACGTCGGCAAACGTCTCGTGCCCGACCGAGGTGATCGCGTCGATGCCGCCGGACGGGGTCTACGCGGTGGTCGCC
>JAXDIC010000121.1:0-2632 GCA_034664185.1 Thermoleophilaceae bacterium | reverse complement strand
GCCGGGCTGCGCGAGCGCGGGTTCGAGGTCGTCGATCTCGGGGACGTCCCTCGCTTCCGCTGGAGTCCCGATCGCGAGCGCCCTCGCGCGATGAACGTGCCCGCCGTCGCGTCGGCGATCGTCGCTGTCGCCGAGAAGGTCGCGAGCGCGGTGGACGCGGGGCAGCTGCCGCTCGTGCTGGGGGGCGACTGCACCATCGAGCTCGGGACCGTGATCGGGATGCGCCGGCATCTGCCCTCGCTGCGGCTCGTCTACCTCGACGCGCATCCCGATCTCAACACGCCCGAGAGCGTCGTCGACGGCGCGCTCGACTGGATGGGCGTCGCGCACCTGCTCAACCTCCCGGGCGCGCTTCCCGAGCTGGCAGGGCTCGGCCCTCGCATGCCGCTGCTCGACGCCGACGAGCTCGTGTTGCTCGGCAACTCCCCCCGGCGGACGACGGAGCACGAGCGTCAGGTGATCGAGGAGCGCGGCATCGCGAACGTGCCCGAGCAGGTCGTGGCGGCCGGGCCCGCTGCGGCGGCGGAGGAGGCGCTCCGCCTCGTGGGCGATGGCCAGAGCTACCTGGTGCACCTCGATACCGATGTGATCGATTTCGCCGAGCTGCCGCTCGCCGAGAACACCGACCGCAACGTCGGGCTGGCCTTCGAGACGGTCATGCGGACGCTCGACGGGGTGCTCGCAGGGGATGGGCTCGCCGCGCTCACCGTCTCCGAGCTCGATCCCCACCACGGCGCGGCCGACGGGACGACGGTTCGGACGTTCGTCGGCCGCCTCGCCGCGTCGTTCGCAGCGCGGGCGTTTGCCTGATCAGGGAGGCGGGAACGAGCGGCCATGGCTGACTGCACGATCGACCACGTCGACATCCGAGTCTCGGACCTCTCCGCGAGCCTCGCGTTCTACGAGGCGGCGCTCGCCCCGCTCGGCCTGCACCCGGACGCCGAGGAATCCGACCCTGCCGGCGGCCGCGAGATCGGCTTCCGCAAGGGCGGTTCCACGCCGTTCGCGATCCACTCGCCCGCGCCGGCGCCCGGCCAGGACACCGTCACGACCGGTGCGCACATCGCGTTCGCCGCAGCGAGTCGCGACGCCGTGCAGGCCTTTCACGCGGCTGCCGTCGCCAATGGCGGGACAAGCATCGGAGATCCCGGGCCGCGCGCCGAGTACAGCAAGGGCTACTACGGCGCGTTCGTGCTGGACCCCGACGGCAACAACGTCGAGGCCGTCGTGCACGAGGTCTGAGGTCGTCGTGCCCGTCACGCGCATCGACCACCTGGTGCTGACCGTCGCCGATCTCGAGCGGACGATCGAGTGGTACGGCGCGGTCGCCGGCATGACCCACCTGCGCTTCGGGGAGGGCCGCCACGCGCTCAGCTTCGGCGAGCAGAAGATCAACCTGCACGTTCGCGGCCGGGAGATCGAGCCGCATGCCGCTGTCCCAACGGCTGGCTCGGCCGACCTCTGCTTCATCGTCGACGAGGCGCCCGACGCCCTGAAGGCGCGCCTCGATCGCCTCGGGATCCCGGTCGAGCTCGGCCCTCTGCCGCGAGACGGTGCGACCGGGGAGCTGACGTCGTACTACCTGCGGGACCCCGATGGCAACCTCGTGGAGCTCAGCTCGTACCGGTAGCGGTGGGGCGGTGCGGTCATTCGATCGCGCGCGGGAGGGTGACGACGAACGTCGCGCCGCCTCCCGGCGTGGGCTCGAGCCGGATCTCGCCGCCGTGGCTGCGGGCGACGGCCTCTTTGGGGGACGGCGTGTGGGGTATCGGCGTCGATGAGCGAGCATGAGACGACGACTTCCTCACCTTGCGCTGCTCGTCGGCGTGTTTGCGAGCGTGCTCGCCATGGCCGGGACCGCCAGTGCGGGGGTCACCGTCCGCCACCTCTACGGGGTCGCCCAGGTCGGGAACGCGAGAGAGCTCGTCCCGTTCGACATCTCGTCCACGGGCCAGCTCTCGGAACGTGCAGACCAGGCCGTCCCGGTGCCGGCCTCGGTGCTCTCGGTGGTCGTGAGCCGGGACGCGCGGACGGTCTACGTCGGCTCGCAAGGTGGCTGGGACTACAACGACAACGAGATCCCCGGCACGATCGAGGTGTTCGCGGTCGCGGGCGACGGATCGCTCTCGCTGCAGCAGACCGTCATCGCGCCGCCGCGCCAGATGGTGCTTGCTCCCGACGGCTCCCGCCTGTTCGAGTGGGACGACTACGGCCTGGTCGTCTCCTTCGCGATCGCGGACGACGGATCCCTCGGGCCCGCGATCCCGAACCCGAGCGTCGTGGGCAGCGCGCGCGCTCTCGCCGTGACCCCCGACGGATCGACGCTCTACGTCGCCGTCTATCCGCAGCAGCTCGAGCAGTACGCGATCGGCACCGACGGCTCGCTGACCGCGCAGCTGCCGGAAGAGGTGGGCCTCTACGGCTGCCGCGCAGATTTCCTCGGTGTGACCCCGGATGGGTCGCAGCTCGATGCGCTCTGTTACAACCAGGGGATCACGCTCTCGCTCGCGTCTGGCGGCGGGCTCGCGTTCAACGGTTCGCTGTTCGGGACGTGGGGCGGGTCGCCGAACGTCGAGGATGTGCGCGGCCGTGCGCTGTACAAGGCGATCTACCCGAACGCGCTCGAGCACAT
>JAXDIC010000089.1:0-13594 GCA_034664185.1 Thermoleophilaceae bacterium | reverse complement strand
TGCTTCTTGGTGGGCGCCAGGAGCATCGTCATGTTGCGGCCGTCCTGGGTGGGCCGCTGGTCGATGGTGGCCAGGTCGCCCAGGTCTTCGGCCAGCCGCATGAGCAGGGCCTCGCCGCGTTCGGGGTGGGCCTGCTCGCGCCCGCGGAACATGATCGTGATCTTCACGCGGTCCTGGTGCTTGAGGAAGCGGACCACGTGGCCCTTCTTGGTCTCGTAGTCGTTGGTGGCGATCTTCGGGCGGAGCTTGATCTCGCGCACCGTGACCTGCTTCTGGTGGCGGCGCGCGGCCTTGGCCTTCTGCTCCTGCTCGTACTTGTACTTCGAGTAGTCCAGCACCCGGACCACGGGCGGGCGGGCATCGGCGGCCACCTCCACCAGGTCCAGGTCCCGCTCCTGCGCGTACTTCAGCGCGTCGTTCGTGGGCACCACGCCCACCTGGGCGCCATCCTCACCGATGAGCCGCACCTCCGGTACGCGGATGCGGTCGTTTATTCGCGTCTGGTCCCGCTCTGGCGGGCGCCGATCGAACCTGCGAGGGATCGGCACTACGCGAAGGCCAGCAAGCTAGGCGTCAAAGGCAGGCTCTGAGCTCGGGGAGCAGGGGACTGGGGAGGGCACGGGCGCGTCAGTGGCTGCGCGGATGGGTGGTGCCTCTCATTCGGGAAGCAGTATACCGGCGGAGCGGTCCTGTCAACGGCTATTCGGTGGGCCCCCCGCGGCGTTCCTCGATCTCCCTCTGCGCGCGTTCCGAGAAGTCCTCGACCGACATGTCCCCGAGGTCGCCCTCGCGGTGGCGGCGCACCGACACGCGGCCCTGCTCCTGCTCGCGGTCGCCCACCACCAGCATGTACGGCGCCTTCCGAAGCTCGCCGTCCCGGATCTTCCTGCCGACGGATTCGGTTCGCTCGTCCAGCTCGGCGCGGATGCCCGAGCCGGCCAGCTTGCCGGTGACCTCGCGCGCGTAATCCAGATGGCGGTCCGCGATCGGCAGCACCAGCGCCTGGACCGGCGCCAGCCACAGCGGGAACTCGCCGGCGTAGTGCTCGATCAGGATGCCCACGAAGCGCTCGAACGACCCGAGCAGGGCGCGATGGATCATGACCGGCCGGTGCTCGGCGTTGTCCGCGCCGGTGTACTCCAGGTCGAAGCGCTCCGGCATCGAGTAGTCGAGCTGCACCGTGCCAAGCTGCCACGAGCGTCCGATCGAGTCGGTCATGTGCAGGTCGATCTTGGGGCCGTAGAAGGCGCCGTCGCCCTCGTTTCGCTCGAACTCCAGTCCCTTTCGCTGGAGCGCGCCCTCCAGGGCGGCCTCCGCGGCGTCCCACATCTCGTCGGTGCCGACCCGGTTCTCGGGGCGGGTGGACAGCTCCAGCCGCGGCTCGAACCCGAAGATGTCGTAGAGGAAGAAGCCGAAGTCCAGGCAGCCGATCACCTCGTCAACGATCTGGTCCTCGGTGCAGAAGATGTGACCGTCGTCCTGGGTGATGCTGCGCACCCGGAGCAGCCCGTGCAGCGTGCCGCTGGGCTCGTGGCGGTGCACCAGCCCGGCCTCGGCGTAGCGGATCGGCAGGTCGCGGTAGGAGCGGCGCTCGTTGTCGAAGATCTGGATGTGCGCCGGGCAGTTCATGGGCTTGAGGCCCATGGTGCGATCCTCCACCTCCGTGAAGTACATGTGGTCGCGGTACTTGTCCCAGTGCCCCGAGCGCTTCCACAGATCGACGTCGTAGAGGATCGGCGTGCGAACCTCGCGGTAGCCGCGGCGGGCGTTCTCGACGCGCCATAGGGCGGTCAGCTCGTTCCAGATGGCCGTGCCCGCCGGCTGCCAGAACGGCGACCCGGGCGAGAGCTCCGAGAACATGAACAGGCCCAGCTCGCGGCCGAGCTTGCGGTGGTCGCGGGCGCGCGCCTGCTCGAGGCGCTCCAGGTGTGCGTCGAGGTCCTCCTGCGAGAGGAACGCCGTTCCGTAGATCCGCGTGAGCATCTGGCGGTTCTCGTCGCCGCGCCAGTAGGCGCCGGCCACCGATAGGAGCTTGAACGCCTTGATGCGCTTCGTGGTGGGCCCGTGGGGCCCACGGCAGAGGTCGGTGAACGGGCCGTTCCGGTAGAGCGACACCGTCTGCACCCCCTCGTCCCGGATCAGGTCCTCGATCAGCTCGACCGTGTAGCTCTGGTCCTCCTCGCGGAAGCGCTCCAGCGCCGCGGCGGTGGTCACATCCGAGCGCTCGATCGACTCGTCCGCCTTGATGTGCGCGCGCATGGCCTGCTCGATCCGCTCGAGGTCGCCCTCCCCCACGCTGACGCCCTCGGGGAACTCGAAGTCGTAGTAGAAGCCGTCCTCGATCGGGGGGCCGATCGAGACCCTGGTGCCCGGATACAGCTCGGTGACGGCGGTGGCCATCACGTGGGCGGCGTCGTGGCGGATCAGCCACAGGGCCTCCGGACTCTTGCCCGTGATGATCTCGATCGGCGCCCCGTCGTCGAGGGCGGCCGAGAGGTCGCGCACCTCTCCGTTCTGGCGGAACGCCAGCGCGGCGCGCGCCAGCCCCTCGCCGATCGCGCGCGCGGCGTCGGCGCCCGTCGCGCCGTCGGCCAGCTCGAGTGGGCTGCCGTCGGGGAGCTTTACCTGCATGGGCGGAAGTTACCGCGGCGGCGGACGCCGCTCCTGGAGCGGCCCCGCGACGGGTCCGTGACGGCTCCGTGATGGCCATCACATAAAGCCTGCCTACCGTGGGTATGGATAGCCGGAGCGGACCGACCCGTTGGGCTCTTCCGAGAGTCGCGGCCGGTCCCAAGGACCGCCTTACCCGGCGGATCGCGCCCGAGCAGGGCGCGGAGGAGAGAAACCCGTACCCGAGCACACCGGAGGTGTGTCTTCGTGAGGAAGCTTCTCGCGTCCCTGCTGTGCGTCGCCGTGGCTGTGCCCGCCGTCGCCTTCGCATCGGACGCAGCGAACGTGAAGGCCGCAGGCGCCGCCACGGCTGGCGAAGTGAATCTCGCGCTGCAGGCCAAGGCCGTCAAGCACGCCTTCGCGGCCAAGGACAGGGCGGACAAGCGCGCCCGCCAGCGCCGCGCCCGGCGGCGCCGCCAGGCAGCCGCCGCCAGCACGGCGTCGCCCGCCCTGCAGGCGATCGCCCGCTGCGAGTCCGGCGGCAACCCGCGCGCCATCGGCGGCGGCGGGACGTTCCGCGGCAAGTACCAGTTCGACCAGGGGACGTGGGCCTCGGTGGGCGGCTCGGGGGATCCGGCCGCGGCGCCGGAGGCCGAGCAGGACAAGCGCGCGGCGATGCTCTACGCGCGCTCGGGGTCGACGCCCTGGCCCGTCTGCGGCCACTAGCGCCGACGGCCGGTGGGGAGCGCGGCGGGGCCTAGTCCTCGCCGCGCTTGACCATGCTGCCCGGCACGATGTCGTCGCGGCCGGTCTCGGTCCACCGGACCCAGGCCTTGTGGCCGCCGTCGTAATCGGGCGCGAACAGCACCAGCGTCGCCTCCTCGCCCCCAACCCTGCAGGGCTCGCTGGACTCCGGATCCAGGCCGCGCCAGACGCGGACGAAGGCGTTGTTCTCCCACTCGTCGCCGATCGTGGTGGGGTCGGTGTGACCCGGCCGCACGACGGTCTCGGGCGGCAGCTTCATGAGCACGTCCATGATCGACGCCTTCAGGTCCTCGAAGGTGGTGGAGCCCGGTGCGCGCACGCCGCCCACCGAGCCCTTGAACAGCGTGTCGCCCGTGAACAGCTCGCTGTCGTTCACTCGGAAGTTGAGCATCCCGGCCGTGTGCCCCGGCGTCAGCAGGCCGTCGATCCGCAGGCCGCCCACCTCGAGCACCTCGCCGGGCTCGATCGCGCGGTCGACGTCCATCAGGTGCTCGGCCTCCAGCGGGTGGGCAAGGATCTTCACCCCCAGGCGCTCCTGGTAGACGTGGTTCTCGGCCACGTGGTCGTGGTGGTGGTGGGTGAGCAGCAGGTACTCGACCGTCAGGTCGTGGCGCTCGACGGCCTCGAGGAGAGGCTCCGACGGCCCGCCTGAGTCGACGATCACGCCGTGGCCCCCGGGCTCGTCCCCGACGAGGTAGGCGTTGGACAGCCACTCGGGGTGCATCGACCGCTCGACGATCACGCCGCGAAGACTACGCGCCCCGAGGGCACACGTAAGATCGCTCGCCAATGGACGCCGCCGCCTTCCGCGCCGAGTTTCCCGTGCTCGACCGGATCGCGTTCCTGAACGCCGGCTCGGACGGCCCCGTCGCCCGCCGCGGAGCCGAGGCCGCGGCGCTGCGGATCCAACGCGAGCTGACCCAGGGGCGCGGAGGGATGCCGCACTTCATGAGCATGCTCGAGCTGGTCGCGGAGCTGCGCGAGCGCCTGGCCCGCGCGTTCGGGTGCTCGCCGGAGGACGTGGCGCTCAACCGCTCGACCACCGACGGCATGTCCACGGTGCTCTCCGCGCTCGACCTCGGTCCGGGCGACGAGGTGCTGACAAGCGACGAGGAGCACCCCGGCCTCCTGGCGCCGCTCGAGGCGGCGCGGCGACGGCGGGGGTTCGACGTGCGCGTCGCACCGTTCGCCGAGCTGGCCGGCGCGATCGAGACGCGCACCAGGCTGGTGGCCTGCTCCCATGTGTCGTGGGCGAGCGGCCGGATCGTCGACACGAGCGCGCTGGCCGCGAGCCACGCGCTGGTGCTGCTGGACGGCGCCCAGGGGCTGGGCGCCCTTCCCACCGACGTCCGGGAGCTTGGCTGCGACTTCTACGGCGCCGCCGGCCAGAAGTGGCTGTGCGGACCCGACGGAAGCGGCTACCTGTACGTGCGCCGGGAGCTGGCGGACGCGCTCGACCCGCCGTGGCCGAGCTATACGTCGCTCGCTGATCCCGCCCGCCCCGACGAGCTGATCCCCCACCCGGGCGCGCGGCGCTTCGACATCGGGTTCTCGGCCACGCTCGTGTCGTGGGCGCTGGCTTCGATCGAGCTGCTGGAGGAGGCGGGCTGGGACTGGATCCACGCCCGCGGTCCCGAGCTGTCCGGGCGGTTGGCGGACGAGCTGGCGGCGCGCGGCCGCGAGGTGACGCCGCGCGACGCCTCGACGCTGGTCTCCTGGCGCTCGGACGACCCGGAGGGCGACGTGGCGCGGGCGGCCGAGGCCGGGGTGGTTATTCGTCAGCTGCCGGGACGCGGCCTGGTGCGCGCGTCGGTGGGGGCGTGGTCGAACGAGGACGACCTGGAGCGCCTGCTGGCGGTGGTGTAGGCGCAAGTCCTGGGCCACCCCTGTTCGCCCGGCCCGGCGCGAACAACAGCAATGAGGAGCGAGCGGGAACGGCCGCGCCATCCAATCAAACGTCCATGTGACCACCTCATGAGGTGGTGGAATGGACGTTCGCTGGCCCCGGGGGGGCCCCTCAGGTCTTGGTGGTCATGACCACGATGCCCAGCACGATGGCCGCCGCGCACACCGCCAGCCCGAGGCAGGCCAGCACGCCGAACGCGGCCGCCCGCGCCATGGCGCCGGCGCGCCGCTCCTCGGTGAAGCGGGTGGCGCCGGCCACGGCGACGGAGAACGCGCCGGCCACGCCTATCCCGGCCGCCAGGGCCGAGTAAACGACCTGGAGCAGCTGGTGCCACTCGACGATCTTGGCGGCCGCGCTCATACCTCGGCCGCCGTGATGGGCGAGCCGCGCCGCAGCCTGCGACCGAAGACCAGCGCGATGCCGATCAGGATGAGCGCCGCCACCACGACGGGGCCCGCGGTGCTGTTCTCCCCGAAGATCCGCGTGATGCCGTAGATGGCCGCGCCGATGCCGCCGGCCGCCGGGATGGTGAGGATCCAGGCGACGACCATGTTGCCGGCGATGCCCCAGCGGACCGCCGAGACGCGCTTGGCCGCGCCGGCGCCCATCACGCCGCCGGAGATGACGTGGGTGGTGGACAACGGGAAGCCGACGTGCGAGGCCGCGAGGATGACCGCCGCGCCGCTGCCCTGTGCCGCGAATCCCTGAGCGCTGTCCATCTTGATGATGCGGCTGCCCATCGTCTTGATGATCCGCCAGCCGCCGGCGTAGGTCCCGAGCGCGATCGCGCTGGCGGCGGTGACGACGACCCACGTGGGCACGTGGAAGTTGCTGGCCGCGATGTCGCCGTGCGCGATCAGCGCCAGGACGATGACGCCCATCGTCTTCTGCGCGTCGTTGGTCCCGTGCGCCAGCGCCAGCATGCCGCCCGAGATCAGCTGGCCGAACTTGAAGCCGCTGGACACGGGCCCGGGCCGCAGCCGGCCCACGATGCGGTAGCAGAGCACGATGGACGCGCCGGCCACGAAGAACGCCAGGACCGGCGCCACCAGCGCGGGAATTACCACCTTGGCCAGCAGGCCGTCGGTCATCACGGCGCCGCTGCCCTTTGCCGCGAACGCCGCACCCACCACCCCGCCGATCAGCGCGTGCGAGGAGCTGGACGGCAGCCCGAAGTACCAGGTGATGACGTTCCAGCTGATGGCGCCGATCAGCCCGCCGAACACGATGGCCGGCGTGACGGCGCCCGAGTCCACGATGCCCTTGCCCACGGTGGCCGCGACCTTGAGCGACACGAACGCGCCCGCGAAGTTGAGCAGCGCGGCAAGGCCGATCGCGATCCGCGGCGAGACTGCGCGCGTGGAGATCGACGTGGCCACCACGTTGGCGGTGTCGTGGAACCCGTTGGTGAAGTCGAAGGCGAGGGCGGTGCCCACGACCAGCACCAGGATCACGTCACTGTGCACTAGACACTCACGAGTTCTTAATGACGATGCCTTCGAGGATGTTGGCGACGGTCTCCGTCGCGTCGATCGCGTTCTCGAGCCGGTCGTAGATGTCCTTCCAGCGGATCACCACCATCGGGTCGATACCGCCGTCGAAGAGCGACGCCATGGCCTCGCGCGTGATGCGGTCGCCGTCGTTCTCCAGCCGGTTGACCTCGACCGTGTAGTGGGAGATGTCGTCGAAGGAGCGCAGGCGCGGCATCGCCTCGGCCAGCGCGCGGCTGGCCTGGAGCAGCACGTGGGCCAGGCGCTGGGACTGCTCCATGGGCGCCTCGATATTGTAGAGGCCGAGATAGTCCGCGGCCTCCTCGGTGTAGTCGACCACGTCGTCGAGCCCCGAGGCCAGCGAGTAGATGTCCTCGCGGTCAATGGGCGTGACGAACGTCTCGTTGAGGCGCCGGATGATGTCGTGGGTGATCCGGTCGCCCTCCTGCTCGCAGATCAGGATGTCGCGGGTCAGCTCCTCGCGGCGGTCCGGATACCCCCTCAGAAGCTGGTCGAGCAGATCGGCGGCCCGCACGATGTTGCCCGCGGCCTCCTCGAAGAGGTCGAAGTACAGGCGATCCTTCGGCACGAGCACCTGGGACAGACGCGCCATCGTCCAGCTCCTCCATGACGGGTTCGGGATGGCCTCCCGCGCGGCGGCACGCGTCGGAGGCAGCGGCAGTGTAATCAGCGGCCCGGCCGAAATGTGAACGCGGCGCCGCCCGCGGTCAGGCGTCGAACGCTGCTTGCGAGATCCGCCGCGCGATCGTCTCGCCGAAGCCCGGGAAGCGCTCGGCCACCTGCGCCGCGCTGCGCTCGTGGTCGTACTCCACGCGGCGGAGCTCGAGCTGGCCGTCGTCGCCGATGAGTGCGTAACCGGCCCTGGGGTCGCCGTCGAAGGGCATCCCGACGCTGCCCGGATTGACCAGCTCGAGGCCGCCGCCCGCGTCGGGCCGGCGGAACTGGAGGTGCGTGTGGCCGAACACCACGCGCTCCTCGTGGGCGTCCGCCAGCAGCTCGTCCTCGTCGTCGCCGGGCTCCGGCAGGAAGCTGCGCACGTCGGACAGCGGCGAGCCGTGGCAGAAGCGCTCCGTGGCGGTCACGTACTGCTCGGGCAGCGCGGCCAGCTCGTCGACCGCCCCGCCCAGCTCCTCGCGGCTGGCCTCGATGGCGGACCGCACCAGCTCGTCGTCCGGCGCGCTGGCTGGCGCGGCAGTCCAGCGCTCGCCGTTGCCCCTGATCCAGACCGCGGCGTCGAGGTCGTGGAGCCGCCGCACCGTCTCGTAGGGCCACGGCCCGAACAGCGCGTAGTCGCCGCCGAGCAGGAAGCGCTCCGCCCCGGCCTCTTCGGCGTCGCCGAGCACGGCCTCCAGCGCCGGCAGGTTCCCGTGAATGTCGTAGAGGACCGCGAGCACGCGATCAGGGCGGGACCTCGCCGTCGCGCACGCCGCGCGCGCCGCGGCGCGGGATGCCCGCGGCGTCCGTGAGCGCCGCGTCGACGTCGGTGAGGATCGCGCGCTCGGAGCGCGAGGCCACCAGCGGCTCGGCCACCCCGTCCACGTGGACGTACGTGCGCCGGCCGTCGCCGCGCTCGCCAGCCTCGATCGGCACGACGGCGAAGATGCGATCCGCACGCACGAACTTCCCGTACCCGAGAGCAACCATGCGCGGAAAACCGCTGGTCATCGCGGAAAACGTTACCTGAGGAGGCGGCTGTCGCCGCCGGGCGGCGCTTCCGGCGTCAGCCGCCGACGAGCTTCACGACGCCCCAGACCAGCAGCACGATCCAGCTGGTCGTGGCGACCACGGCGACCACCACGAAGGCGGCGACTCCCAGGCGCTCGCGCATCCCGGTCTTGTCACCCGACTCGGGGGTTGGGTCCGAGAGGGGCCTGCTGGCGGTGGTGGGGCTCATCGATGCCTTCATCGGCACGAGCGTGGCGTATGGCGAGGGACGCCAGGGACCCTGCGCAGCAAGCAGTCCGCCCTACGGACCGGAAGCTGCGCGAAACCCGTGCGTCAGTCGCCCGAAGGGGTGACGGGCAGCCCGGCGACGCGCCAGGCCTGAAAGCCGCCCACCACGTCGGTGGCCCGCTCGAGCCCCAGGTCCTGGAGCACGGCGGCGGCAAGGCTGGACTGGTAGCCCTCGTCGCAGATGACCGCGACCTGGCGGTCGTAGCTGGCCAGCTCGGGGTCGCGGGCCTCGCACTCCGGGTCCAGCCGCCACTCCAGCACGTTGCGCGGCACGTGGGCCGCGCCCGGGATGGTGCCGTCGCGCGCGCGCTGGATGTCGGAGCGGATGTCGACCACGGCGGCGCCGCGCGCCATCGCCTCCTGCGCCTCCTCCACGGTGAGCCGCGTGAGGCGCTCGCGGGCGTCTGCGAGCATCCGGTCGACGTTCCTGTGGCTGGTCACGGGTCCCCAACCCTACGAGTCGCCGCATCAGGGCAGTGGGCCGTGCTGGGCTCGAACCAGCGACCTCCGGCTTGTCGAGCCGGCGCTCTAGCCAACTGAGCTAACGGCCCAGGAGGTCGCGGAGGATAGCTCAGGCGCCGACGGGCGCAGCGACCTCGGGACGCTCCAGCGAAGCGCCCTCGGGCAGCTTTCCCTTGGCCCGCATGGTCAGCTCGAACGTCTCGCGGCTTCGGTGTCGCGGCGACCAGCCGGTGGTGTCCTTGAGCTTCTGATTGGACACCACCCAGGGGTGCACGATGAAGTGCAGGTTGCCCGGCGGGCTCTCGGCGGCGCGGAGCTTCCACATCAGCCCCGCGAAGCGCCAGACGGCCTTCAGCGGGACGCGCCGGCGCGGGGTGCCGATCAGGTCGGCGCACTCGCCCCACGTCATGGTCCCGTCGCCGGCCAGGTTGAAGGCGCCGGGGTGGGCGCCCTCGAGCAGCAGCACGAGGGCGTCGATCACGTCGTCCTCGTGCACGAACTGCACCGGCTGGTCGGTGCCCCCGAACTCGGCGAAGAACGGCTGCTTGAGCCAGGTTCGGACGATGTAGTTGTCCACGCCCGGCCCGAAGACGATGCAGGGCCGCACGATCGTCATCGTGCGCTCCGGATGGCGCAGCGCCCAGAGCTGGCACAGCCGGTCGCTCTCCGCCTTGTCGCGCGCGTACTCGAAGTCGGGCACTCCGCGCACCGGCCAGTCCTCGCCGATCGGCACCGGATTGTCCGGGAACGCGCCGTACGCGGTGGCCGACGAGGTGACCAGCACCTGCTGGGTGCCCGCCTCCGCGGCCGCCTCCAGCACGTTGTTGGTGCCGCCGACGTCGATGTCGTACATCGTGTCCTCGTCGTGCATCGGGTTGACCACGAACGCCAGGTGCACGAGCGCGTCGGGCCGCTCGCGGGCCAGCAGCTCGCGCGCCCCGGCGGCGTCGCGCACGTCCAGACGCTGGAACTCGACCTTCGGGCGGAACGATCGCGGCGGGCGGAGGTCGGCCACCACCACGCGCTCGGTGTCCTCGCGGTCGACCAGCCGCTCGATCAGCCGGCTGCCGATGTAGCCGGATCCCCCGGTCACCACGTAGCGCATCGGGCCGGATGCTACCTGTCCCGACAACGGAGAAGGGGCCCGATATGGGCCCCTTGTTGACCTCCGCATGAGCGGACTCGCGAGGGGTCGAGGCCGCAGATGTGTTCCCAGGCTCTACGAGGGGCTATACCCGTCCTGGAGGGGTTGCACCATCTTTTTGAGAACGCTCCCGGCGGGCCGAGGTTGGACCCTTGGAGACGGCCGCGGGCATCACGGCTCCGTGAGCGCGACCGGCGGCACGCCGTCCCGGCGCATGAGGACCACCGCGACCGCCACGACCCAGATGATGCCGGTGAGCGGCGCGATCAGCGTGAACGCCCCGCCGGTGGCGAACGCTCCGCTCTTGGCGAACAGCGCGATCCCGCCAAGGATCTGGAGGACCGCGATCACGCTGCCCGACCAGTACGCCCACGGGGGCAGCGAGCCGCTGCGTGCAGCCGAGCACGACGCGGCGGCGAAGAAGACCGCGAATGGGAACCCGGCCATGGCGAGCACCGCCGAGGCGGCGTCGAAGAGGACGCGCACGAGGTTTGGATCCGCGCCGGAGCCGGCGATCTTGAAGGCGGGCCCGTTGAGGATGGCGGCCCCCGCCAAGAGCAGCGTGACGCCGGCCACGCCGCCGCCGAACGCGGCGATCGAAAGCCTGCCCTCACCGCCCTCCGCCGCGCGCAGGTAGCTGCGGAAGCTGCCGGCGAACCAGAAGAACAGGACCGCGGCAAGGCCCAGCACGAAGCTGGACACCAGGAGGTCGTCGCTGTGGTCGGTGAAGAACGTGACCAGCTTGGCACTCGAATCGTCGGCCTTGGGCGGTGTGCCCGGCAGCAGCACCCCCACCACGGTCAGCACGGCGAATCCGATCCCCGTCGCGGCGTCGAAGCGCCTCCCCTTGGCGTCGGCTACGGACATTGGTCCCTCCTCCTCGATCGATCGACGCCTGGATCGTCCTCGACGCGTCGGACGGGCTCCCACGCGCCAGGCTCGGTGCGGATAGGCGCCTCCCGCCCCACCGGCCCCCGCGCGGCAGCCCCGTCGCGCGGGGGCTCGCCGGACCGCGCTTAACCTTCCGCCGATGTCGCTCGGCCGCTACGCCTTGGGCGCCGCCGAGCTCGTGCTCGTGGTTGGAAGCCTGGGCGTGGCCGCGCGCGGCCTGCGCCGTGTGGTGCTGGCCGGCTGGCGCGGGGCTCCGGCGCGGCTGGCGGAGGTGGTCGTGGGGGTCGCGCTGGCCTTGGCGATCTCGGAGCTGCTCGGGAGCGTCGGGCTGTTCCAGCCGGGCCCCGTGGTCGGGTGCGCGGTGGCGGTGGCTGCTGTCGTCTGGTGGCTGACGCGGAACGTCGCGTCCAGTCCGGCGGCGGGCGTTCCGCCACCTGCGCACCCCTGGGAGCGCAACGTCGCCCTGGCTACTGGCCTGTTGGTGCTGGCCCAATGGGCCGCCAGGTCGTTCGTCGCCCTCGGGCACGGGATGTGGAACGTGGACACGCTCTGGTACCACGCGCCGCACGCGGCCCGCTTCGTGCAGGAGGGCTGGGTGACGGGCCTGGCGCCCACCAACGGCTACCGCCTGATCCCGTTCTATCCGGACAACGCGGAGCTGCTTCACGCGCTGGCCGCGCTGCCCTTCCACCACGACGTCGTCTCGCCGTTCCTCAACCTCGGCGCGCTCGCGGTCGCCCTGCTGGCGGGGTGGTGCATAGGCCGTCCGCTGGGCGTGGCGCCGACCGCGCTGGTGGCGGTGGCACTGGCGCTGGCCTCCCCCATCTTTCCCCTCACCCAGCCCGGCGAGGCCGCGAACGACGTGTTGGGGGCCGCGTTCTTCCTCGCGGCGGTCGGGTTGCTCGTGAGCGGCGAGCTGACGCGCCCGTCCGCGGCGGTCGCGGGGCTGGCCGCCGGCGTCGCGGTGGGCACAAAGCTGGTGGCGATCGGGCCGGTGCTCGCGTTGACCGCGATCGTGGTCGTCCTGTCCCGTCGGGGGCGGCGGGCTGTGTCGATCGTCTGGTGGGCCGCGGCCGTGGTTGCCGCGGGCGGGTTCTGGTACGTCCGGAACCTGGCCGAGGTCGGCAGCCCGCTGCCGCAGCTGAAGCTCGGGCTGGGGTCGGTTGCGCTGCCGCACATCCACTACTCGCCCGCGGAGCAGGTCTTCAACCGCTCGCTGTGGCAGTACGTGTTCGACTCGCACGCCCTGCCGCCCGGAACCGGGTCGGCGTTCAATCTCAACTTCAGCGCGGCGTGGCCCGTGGTGCTGGCGCTGGCGGCGGTCGGGGTCGTCACCGCGCTGGCCGGACGCGAGTGGGGCCCGCAGCGCCTGCTGGGCGTGCTGGCGCTCGTCTGCGCGCTGTTCTATGCGCTCACGCCCCAGACGGCGACGCTGTTCGCGTTCGACCTGCGCTACGCCGTTGCCGCGCTGGTCCTCGGGCTGGTTCTGGTGGCGGTGTGGAGCGCAGGCGGAGTGACGCGCCGGCGGGTCACGCTGGGCCTGCTCGCGGCGGCCCTGTGTGCGGTCGCGGTGTCCTACGAGCTGCGCTGGGACGCGGGGCTCGGAGCGACGGTTCTCGGGGTGGGGCTCGCCGCCGCCGTGGGGATCGCCGCCGTGGTCGTCAGGCGGCGCCGCTCAGTCGCGGTCGTGGTGGGGCTCGTGGCCCTGGTCGCCGTCGCGGGCTGGTTCGCGCAACGGCACTATCTGACCGAGCGGTACGCGCACGGACCCGGCGCGAAGGGCTTCGACGAGCCGTCGCGCCACCTCGCCTCGCTCTTCGCGTGGGCGCGCGGGATCCACCACGCCCGCGTGGGGGTGTTCGGCCTGACCGAGATCTACCCGCTGTACGGCACCGACCTATCGAACCGCGTGGCCGACCTGCGCGGGCCGGTGTCTCTGTCGCAGCAGCCGAGGCTGGCCAGCTGCGAGTCGTGGCTGGCGGCGCTGCGCCGCGACGGACCCGGCTACGTCGTGATGACGCCGATCGGCTACCCCATCGTCCCCGCCTCGGAGCCGCCGCCGCAGGCGCGCTGGACCGAGGCGAGCGGCAGCGCGACGCGGGTGTTCGTCTCAGGGCCGGTGTCCGTCTACCGTGTCGCGGGCATGCCGACTAGCTGCCCCAGCGGAGCGGCGGGGACGCCGGGGTGACTAGAGGCGCCGACCGGAATCGAACCGGTGTGAACGGCTTTGCAGGCCGCTGCGTAACCACTCCGCCACGTCGCCAGAGCGGCTCGTAGCGTACCGGCGCCCTCAACGGCCGCCGTATAGCCCGACCTGATCGGTTGCCACTCGTCGGCCGCTGACGAGCGTCG
>JAXDIC010000085.1:0-9278 GCA_034664185.1 Thermoleophilaceae bacterium | reverse complement strand
CGTCACCGCGCGGCGCGAGGTGGCGGCTCGCCAGCTCGCGGAGGACGAGCAGCGCGGGGAGTCCACCGCCGCGGAGCTGCGGGACTGCGCCCGCGAGGAGGCCGACATCCAGCGACGCCTGCGCGAGGCCAGCGAGCAGGTCACGGGCGCGGAGGTGCGGGCGCAGCAGACCCGCGACGCGGCCGCCGAGCGCACGGCCGAGCTCGCGCAGCTGGCCGCCGCGCTGGGCCACGAGCAGGGGTCTGCCCATGCCGCTCCGCTGGCGGACTCGATGCCGGTCGGGGAGCGCGCCGAGCTGGAGGCGCGGGTCGAGCGCCTTGCCCGCCGCCGCGATCAGCTCGGGCCGGTCAACCCGCTGGCCAAGCAGGAGTACGAGGAGGCGGTGGCGCACGTCGAGGAGCTCGAGACGCAGCGCTCCGACCTGGAGTCCGCCGTCGCGGAGCTCCAGGGGCTGATCCGCGAGACCGACCGCCGGATACGCGAGACCTTCGAGGAGACCTTCCAGGCCGCGGCGCGCAACTTCGAGGACGTGGTGTCGCACCTCTTCCCGGGCGGCCGCGGCCGGCTGCGGCTGGTCCAGCCCGAGGGCCCGCGGGCGGTGCTGGGGGGCCAGGACGCTCCCGAGGACGAGGCCGACGCCGAGGAGCCCGACGCCCAGGCGCCAGGGCAGACCGGGGACGACGACGAGACCGCGCCCGCGCCCGGCGACCCCGGCGTGGAGATCGAGGTCACGCCCGCGGGCAAGGCCACCAAGCGGCTGTCGCTGATGTCCGGCGGCGAGAAGTCGCTCGTCGCGCTGGCGTTCCTGTTCGCCGTGTTCCTCGCGCGGCCGTGCCCGTTCTACATCCTCGACGAGGTCGAGGCCGCGCTGGACGACGTCAACATCGACCGCTTCCTCCAGCTCGTCCGCCGCTTCAGCGACCGGGCGCAGTTCATCGTCGTGACCCACCAGAAGCGCACGATGGACGCCGCCGACTGCCTGTACGGCGTGAGCATGGCCGGCGACGGCGTCTCCAAGATCGTCTCGCGCCGGCTCCCGCGCCAGGACGACGGCGACGAGCCTCGCGAGCGCCGCTTCCAGCCCGACGGGGAGCGCCAGGCCGCCGAGGAGACGCGCGCCGCGTAGAGTGGCGAGGCATGGCGCTGGCCATGCCCCACCTGGACGGAGTCGAGCACCGCTACGCGCAGGTCGGCGAGCTGCGGATGCACTACGCCGAGGCCGGCGACCCGGCCGCGCCGCCGCTGATCCTCCAGCACGGCTGGCCGCAGAACTGGTGGATCTGGCGCGAGCTGATCGGGCCGCTGTCGGAGCACTACCACGTGGTCTGCCCCGACCTGCGCGGGCTGGGCTGGACCGATGCCCCGCGGCGCGGGTACGAGAAGTCGCAGCTGGCCCGGGACATAGTCGGCCTGATGGACGAGCTGGGCCTGGAGCGCGTGCGCTACATCGGCCACGACTGGGGCGGGTTCTCCGGCTTCCACGCCTGCGTCGACTTCCCGGACCGCTTCGAGCGCTTCATGCCGCTCTCGATCCCGCATCCCTGGCCGCCCGAGGGTCGTCCCGATCCCCGCCGGCTGTTGGGGCTCTGGTACCAGGCGGTGCTGGCGGCGCCGGTCCTGGGACCGCTCGCGATCGGCAAGCTGGGCTTCCCGGGGCAGATACTGCGCAAGGCGCGCGTGGCGGGCGAGTGGTCGGAGGAGGATCTCGCGCTCTACGAGGAGGCGGTCCGCCGCCCGGGCTACGTGAGCGCGTCGGTGCAGTACTACCGGACGTTCCTGCTTCACGAGTTCGTGCCGCTCGCGCGCGGGGACTTCCGCGAGAAGCGCCTGACGGTGCCCACGCGGCTGATGGTCGGGAGCGCCGACACGGTGGCCAAGGGCATGGGCGACAGCTACAAGCCGTACGTCGACGACATGGAGATCGAGGTCGTGGACGGTGCCGGTCACTTCCTTCCGGAGGAGAAGCCACAGGTCGTGCTCGAGCGGGCGCTCGAGTTCCTCCCCTGATGGCGAAGAGCTGGCGCGAGCTGTTCGTGACCGGCGAGGACGGCGCCGAGGCGGAGCCGGAGCCCGAGCCCGCCGAGCGCAGGCGCGGCATGTTCGCCCGCCTGCGCGAGAACATGTCCAAGACGCGCCAGGCGCTGGGGGCCGAGCTCCAGTCCAGCGTGTTCCAGACCCTGGACGACGAGGCGTGGGAGCGGCTCGAGGAGACGCTGATCTACGCCGACGTGGGCGCCGCAACCACCGCGCGCATCGTGGAGCGGCTGGAGACCGAGGCCGGAGCGGGGGAGGTGTCCGGGGGCGAGCAGCTCACGCGGCGCCTGACCGAGCTCCTCGCCGACGCCGCCCGAGCCGGCGAGGACCGCATCGACCTGAGGCACTCGCCCACGGTGATCCTGATGGTGGGCGTGAACGGCACCGGCAAGACCACGACGATCGGGAAGATCGCCTGGCACCTGCGCAACGAGCTGGGCAAGTCGGTGCTCCTGGCGGCGGGCGACACGTTCCGCGCGGCTGCCGTCGAGCAGCTCGTGGCCTGGGGCGAGCGAGCCGGCTGCGACGTGATCCGGGCCGCCGAGGGATCCGACCCGGGCGCGGTGGCCTACGACGCCGTCGAGGCGGCGCGCACGCGCGGGCACGACGTGGTGATCATCGACACGGCTGGCCGGCTCCACACGCAGGACCACCTGATGGAGGAGCTGGCCAAGGTGCGGCGCGTGATCGCCCGCCAGCTGCCGGGGGCGCCCCACGAGACTCTGCTCACGATCGACGCGACGACCGGTCAGAACGGCCTGCGCCAGGCGCTCCTGTTCCGCGAGGCGGTGGAGGTCGACGGGATCGTGCTGACCAAGCTCGACGGTACGGCCAAGGGCGGCATCGCGCTGGCGATCGCGCAGGAGCTGGGCGTGCCGGTCAAGCTGATCGGCATCGGCGAGGCGCTGGAGGACCTGCGCCCGTTCGACCCCGACGACTTCGCCCGCGCGCTCCTGGAGGCGTAGCGAGATGAGCGACCCGGAGCGCCTGGGCGACGGCACGCGCGCTGTGCACGCGGGCCTGCCGCCGCCGCGGCAGGGCGCGCCGCTGATCCCGGGCCCGACGCTGGCCGCGTACTACCACCTGGAGGGAGATCCCGAGGGCGTGGACTACGTCTACGGCCGCTACGGGAACCCCACGTGGACGTTCTACGAGCGGGCGCTGGCCGAGCTGGAGGGCGGCCCGGCCGCCGTCTTCGCGTCCGGCATGGCCGCCGTCTCGGCGGTGCTGCTGCCGCTGTTTCGCCCGGGGGAGGTGCTGGTTGCCCCGGCGGACGGCTATCCCGCGGTCAGGTCGCTGGCCACCGGCCACATGGCGGAGTGCGGCGCGGACGTGCGGCTCGTGCCGGCGGGCGAGGCTCCGACGGACGAGGTACTCCGCGGGGCCCGGCTGGTCTGGCTCGAGACTCCGTCCAATCCCGGCCTGGAGATCACCGATGTGGCAGAGGTGGCGCGGCGCGCCCACGCCGCCGGTGCGCTGGTGGCCGTGGACAACACCCTCGCCACCCCGCTTGGCCAGCGCCCGCTCGACCTCGGCGCCGACTACAGCGTGTCCAGCGACTCCAAGCACCTGAGCGGCCACGGCGACCTGATCCTCGGGCACGTCGCCACCCGCGATCCCGAGCGAGCGGATGCCCTGCTGGGCTGGCGGACGACGACGGGCGCCATCCCCGGCCCGTTCGAGGTCTGGCTGGCCCACCGCTCGCTGGCCACGCTGGACCTGCGCCTCGAGCGCCAGTGCGGCACCGCGCTCGCGCTGGCCGAGCGCCTGCTGTTCCGCCCGGACGTGCGCGACCTGCGCTACCCGGGACTGCCCGACGATCCGGCTCACGAGGTCGCCCGCCGCCAGATGACCCGCTTCGGCACCGTCGTCTCGTTCACGCTCGAGAGCCGCGAGCGCGCCGAGCGGTTCCTGGCCGCGTGCCGCCTGGTGGCGCAGGCCACGAGCTTCGGCAGCGTGCACTCGAGCGCCGAGCGCCGCGCCCGCTGGGGCGGCGACGACGTGGCGCCGGGCTTCATCCGCTTCAGCGTCGGCTGCGAGACCCCGGAGGACCTGATCGCGGACGTGGAGCGGGCGCTGGACCTGTCGGGCGGCTGACGCCGTGCGCGGCGGCCCGGCCGCCGCCCCGGGGCAATACGATCGTGGCATGCCGTCGTGGGTCATCTGGATCGTCGCGGCCGCCGCGCTGCTCGGCGGCGAGATGCTCACCCTGGGCCTCTTCCTCGGTCCACTCGCTCTTGCCGCGGTCCTCGCGTCCCTGGTGGCGCTGGCCGGCGCCTCGGTCGAGCTCCAGGTGGCGGCGTTCGTGGCGGGGTCCGTCGCGTCGCTCGCGATCGTGCGCCCGATCGCGCGCCGCCACATGCGCACGCCGGCGCACATCCGGACCGGCACGGCCGCGCTGATCGGTCAGGGAGCCGTGGTGCTCGAGCGGGTGGACCGCGACGGCGGGATGGTCAAGATCGGCGGCGAGATCTGGACCGCCCGCGCCTACGACGAGGACCACGTGATCGAGCCCGGCGCGCGGGTCGAGGTCCTCAAGATCGACGGCGCCACGGCGCTCGTGGCCGAGTAGCCGCGGTCTAGCGCGGCTCGCCGCGCGCGGCCACGTCCACCTCGGCCCAGACGCACGTGCCGGCGCTGTTCTCCACGCCCCAGCGGTCGGCCAGGGCGTCGACGATGAACAGCCCGCGGCCCGACTCGTCCATCGGGTCGCCGGCGGCGGCCACGGTCGCCTCGAAGCCCGGGCCGGAGTCGATCACCGCCAGCCGGACGGTGCCGCCGTCGATGCCCAGCTCCAGGCCGATGTGGTCGTCTCCGACGGCGTGCCGGCAGCTGTTGGTGACCAGCTCGGTGGCCAGGAGCTTGAGCTCGTCGACGACCTCGGTGCCCAGGCGGTCCGCCAGCGTGCCGATCGCCTGACGCGCCTCCGACGCCGCCTCGGGCCGCCGCTCGAGGGTCAGGCGCAGGCCGCCGCTGGCCCCCGACTCCGCCTGCGCGGCCGCGTCGACCGACACGACCAGGAGCGCCAGGTCGTCGCGCGGCTCGGCGAGCGTGTCGGTCACGGCGGCCTCGATCGCGTCGGCGGTCTTGGCGGCACTGGCGCCGGCGCACGAGCGCAGCAGCCGCGCGAGGTCGTCGGCTCCCAGGATCCGCTCCGGAGCACGCGCGTCGGTCACGCCGTCGGTGTAGAAGATCAGCGAGTCCCCGGGTGCCAGGTCCACCACCTCGCTGCCGACGTCCGGGTCCGGCCACACCCCGAGCAGCAGGCCCGTGCCGCCGACGCTGTGCACGTCGCCGTCGGCGCGCAGCACCAGCGGCAGCGGATGGCCGC
This sequence comes from Thermoleophilaceae bacterium, assembly GCA_034664185.1. Taxonomy (GTDB): domain Bacteria; phylum Actinomycetota; class Thermoleophilia; order Solirubrobacterales; family Thermoleophilaceae; genus AC-37. The sequence continues at coordinate 3,913 of JAXDIC010000085.1, read as the reverse complement.
CGCTCGCGATCTCCACCCGAACGCCCTCGGCGCTCGTCTCGAGCGTGGCGAACACGGCCGTGCAGAAGCGATCGTCACCGCGGTGGCGGAGGATCGCCTCGTTGAGCAGCGTCAGCACCCGGTCGGGGGCCTGCTCGTGCATCGTCACCGCGCGCACCGTGTAGCGCACGAGTGCGGTGAGGGCGGCCGCGTCCGGCCCCTTGCCGCAGACGTCCGCCAGGACCATGGCCCACGCGTGGCCCGCCAGCGGGAAGACGTCGTAGAAGTCGCCGCCCATCTCGATTCCCTCGCCGGCGGGCCGGAAGCGGGCCTCCAGCGCCACGCCCGGCACCTCCGGCAGCGCCGGGGGCAGCAGGCTGCGCTGGAGGGTCTGTGCGATCCGGCTGCGCTCCTCGTACAGGCGCGCGTTGTCGATGGCGATCGCGCAGCGGCGGCCGAGCTCCAGGCCGAGGACCACGTCCTGCTCGTCGAAGTGCCGCTCCGACTCGGCGGTCACCAGGGCAAGCCCCCCGAGGATCCGCCGGGACGGGCTCTGGAGCGGAACGATCACGATCGACCGCAGGCCCAGCGCTTCCACGATCCTCCGGTTCTCCGGCTCGAGGTAGTCCATCGCCGAGTTGGGCAGCTCCTCGAAGAACTCGGGCTCGCCCGTCCGCAGCACGGCGCCGAAGCCGTTCGGGTCATCGAGGGTGGCAGGCCAGCGGCGCCCCAGCTCGTATGCCAGCTCGACCTTGGTCGGGTCGGCGTGGGCCGCCGCAACCCGGCGGATCTCGCCCTCGTCGGTCAGCAGGTCGATGGCGCACCAGTCCGCGATGGCCGGCACCGCCAGCCGGGTGACCGACTCCAGCGTCTCCTCCAGCTCGAGCGAGGCGCCGAGCAGCGCCCCCGCCTCGGCCAGGAATCGGTCGAACTCCTCGCGGCGCTTGGTCAGGCTGATGTCGCGGATGAAGCCCGTGAAGGTGGGCGGCCCGTCGAGCGCGATCCGGGTGATGGTCAGCTCGACCGGGAACACGCTGCCGTCGGCGCGCATCCCTTCGATCTCGAGGCGGCGGTTGAGTACGTGCTCCTCGCCGGTCGCGAGGTAGCGCCGCAGCCCCTCGCGGTGGCTCTCGCGCAGGGCCGGCGGCACGATCAGGTCGGCCATCTCCCTGCCCACCGCCTCCTCGGCGGTGTACCCGAAGATCCGCTCGGCCGACGCGTTGAACTCCAGGACCCTGCCCGCTGAGTCCATCGAGACGATGCAGTCCAGCGAGGCCTCCAGCATCGCGCTCTTGCGTGCCTCGCTCGCGCGAACGGCCTCCTCGGCGCGCGAGCGCTCCATCTGCTGGCCCAGCTGGTGGCCGATCGTGGTCATCAGGTCCAGCAGGTAGCGGTCGGGCTCCGCCGCCTCCTCGGTGAAGAACTCGACCACGCCCAGCACGCCTCGCCCGGAGCGGATCGGGAACGCGAATGCCCCGTGAACGCCGCATTCGGCCGCCACCTGCGCGCGGGGAAAGTTCGGGTCGAGCACCACGTCGCGGATCCAGGCGGGCTCCTCGTTGGCCCACACCCGTCCGGGGAGGCCCTCACCGGGCTCGAATGCAGCCTCGCGGCTGGCCTCCTCGAAGGGCGTGGCCGCCGTCCCGGCCGCGTGCCAGGTCTCCGCGCAGCGGATCCGCTCCGCGCCGGGAGCGATATCCCACACTGCCCCCAGCTTCCAGCCCAGCGTCTCGCCGATCGACCCGAGCACGCGATGGGTCGCGTCCGCGACGGTCGTCGCCTCGGTCAGGGCGCGGGCGACCGCGCTCTGCACGGCCAGACGGGTGTCGGCCTCTGCGAGTCCCTCGCGGTTCTGTCGCTTCGATTCCATCGTTGGGCAGGGCCGAGCGCATGATTCTGTCATGCGTCTGGCGGCGCGCGGTTATGCTGGCGCCGTGACCGCAAGCCTCATAGTCGTCCTCGCCCTGGCCTTCGTCGCCCTCGTCGTGGTCATGCGGTCGATCCGGATCGTCCCGCAGGCGCGCGCGGGCGTCGTGGAGCGGCTGGGCCGCTTCCACCGCACGCTGGAGCCCGGCCTGGCGCTGGTCGTGCCGTTCGTGGACCGGGTGCGTCCGCTGCTCGATCTGCGCGAGCAGGTCGTCTCGTTCCCGCCCCAGCCGGTCATCACCGAGGACAACCTGGTCCTGGGCATCGACACCGTCATCTACTTCCAGGTGACCGATCCGAAGGCCGCCAGCTACGAGATCGCCAACTACATCCAGGGGATCGAGCAGCTCGTCGTCACCACGCTCCGCAACGTGTGCGGCGGGATGACGCTGGAGGACACGCTGACCTCGCGCGACAAGATCAACGCCGAGCTGCGCCTGGTGCTGGACGAGGCCACGGGCAAGTGGGGCATCCGCGTCAACCGCGTCGAGATCAAGTCGGTGGATCCGCCGGCCTCGATCCAGGAGGCGATGGAGAAGCAGATGCGCGCCGAGCGCGACAAGCGCGCGGCCATCCTCCAGGCAGAGGGCTACAAGCAGTCGCAGATCCTGACCGCGGAGGGGGAGAAGCAGAGCTCGATCCTCCGGGCCGAGGGCCAGCGCGAGTCGCAGCGGCTCTTCGCCGAGGGCCAGTCGGCGGCCATCGAGACCGTCTTCCGCGCCATCCACGAGGGCGACGCGGATCCCAAGCTGCTCGCTTACCAGTACCTCCAGATGCTGCCGCAGATCGCTCAGGGCGAGTCGAACAAGGTGTGGATCATCCCCAGCGAGTTCACGCAAGCGCTGGGCCAGCTCGGGGACGTGATCGCACCCGGCCGATCCGGTGGCGGCGAGCCGCGGCGGCCGGCGGGCCCTCCGACCGGTTCCTAGCGCCTCCGCCTGGCGCTAGCCTGATCCGGGCGTGTTCGAGACGCTCTCAGACCGCCTTCAGTCGGCACTGTCCGACGTCCGCTCGCGCGGCAAGCTGACGGAGGACGACATCTCCAAGGCGATGCGCCAGGTGCGCCTCGCCCTGCTCGAGGCCGACGTCAACTTCCAGGTCGTCAAGCAGTTCACCGCGCAGGTCAAGGAGCGGGCGATGGGCGCCGAGGTGCTCGAGTCGCTCAACCCGGGCCAGCAGGTGGTCAAGCTCGTCAGCGAGGAGCTGACCGCACTCATGGGTGGGGCCGGCCGCGACCTCGTGTTCTCGGGCAAGCCGCCCACCGTGGTCCTGATGGCCGGGCTCCAGGGGTCCGGCAAGACCACCGCCTGCGCCAAGCTCGCCCAGCACCTGCGCGAGCAGCACGGGAAGGACGTGGCGCTGGCCGCCTGCGACGTCTACCGGCCGGCGGCCGTCGACCAGCTGGTGAAGGTGGGTGCCCAGGCGGGAGCCGCCGTATACCAGCAGGGCACCGGTCGCGACCCCGTCGACATCGCCGGCTGGGCGCTCGACCAGGCGCGCTCCGACGGCCGCGACGTCCTGATCGTCGACACGTCCGGTCGCCTGCACGTCGACCAGGAGCTGATGGAGGAGCTGGCCCGCATCCGCAAGGCCGTCAAGCCGCACAACGTCCTGCTGGTAGTGGACGCCATGACCGGCCAGGACGCGGTCAACGTCGCGGAGAGCTTCGCGGAGACCGCCAACTTCGACGGCGTGATCCTCTCCAAGCTCGACGGCGACGCGCGCGGCGGCGCCGCGCTGTCGGTCAAGGCCGTGACCGGCAAGCCGATCCTCTACGCGTCGACGGGCGAGAAGCTCGACGCCTTCGAGCGATTCCATCCCGACCGCATGGCCCAGCGCATCCTCGGGATGGGCGACGTCATGACGCTGATCGAGAAGGCGGAGAGCCAGTTCGACGAGGACCAGGCGGCGGAGCTCGAGCGCAAGATCCGCAAGGAGCAGTTCACCTTCGACGACTTCCTCGCCCAGATGCAGCAGGTGCGCAAGATGGGGCCGCTCTCGGGGCTCT
>JAXDIC010000083.1:0-2708 GCA_034664185.1 Thermoleophilaceae bacterium | reverse complement strand
CGATGTCGATGCCCTCCTCGCGGCAGCCGTCGAAGATCGAGAACAGGTGGCCGCCCGACAGCGTGAACAGCTTGGACACGCCGGCCGCCTTCAGCCGCTTGGCCACCAGACGCCCGCCGTGCAGCGACGCCTGCTCCGCCTCCGGCTTGACCTCGGTGGACACAGCGGCAGCCTAGCCGGCCGCGGGCTCGGTGGCCGCCTGCGGCACCGCGCCGTGGAAGCGACCGCCGCCCCGCAGCGCTCCGAGGTCGGGTGCCCAGATCGGCACCGGCTCCGACTTGCCCTTCAGTGGAATGGCCCCGCGCTCCTCGAGCGGCACGCCGTCGCGCGTGAGCAGGCAGCGCGTGGCCTCCGTGAGCAGGACGCGGTCGCCCAGCTCGCGCGTGGCGTGCTCCACGCGTGCCGCCACGTTCACGGCATCACCGACCACGGTGAACTCAAGCCGCCCGCCGCCGCCCACGGTGCCGGCTGACACCGGCCCCGAGTTGATGCCCGCGCCCATTCCCAGGTGGTCGCCGTAGCGATCCTCCACGGCCAGGGCGATCTCGCAGGCGGACTCGAGGGCCCGGTCGGCGTGGTCGCGCAGGCGCTCGGGCGCCCCGAAGACGCCCAGCACGCCGTCGCCGATGAACTTGTTGGCGTGCCCGTGGTGCTTGGCGATGAGCGGCACGACCAGGCCGAAGAAGTCGTTCAGGTAGTTGACCGTCTCGCGCGCGCTGGAGCGCTCCGCGAACGAGGTGAAGTCGCAGATGTCGATGAAGACGACGCTGACCTCGATCTCCTCGCCCTCCAGCATCGTGCCCTCGCGGAGCACGCGCTCGGCCACGTCGGGATCGACGTAGCTGCCGAACGCCTCGCGCAACCGCTCCCGCTCCTCGAGCCCGGTGAGCATCGCGTTGAAGCTGCGCGCCAGGGCGCCGAGCTCGTCGCCGGAGACCACCGGCGCGCGCGCCGAGAGGTCGCCTCGTCGAACGCGGTCGGTGACGGCGAGCAGGTCCCGGACCGGGGACACGACGGAGCGCGTGACCAGCAGCGTCAGCTCGAGCGAGATGGTGAACGCGACGACCACCGCCACGAGCACGTCCAGGCCGAGGTCCGCCAGCTTCTGGCGGTCGGGGGTGGACAGGCCGCTGACCACCACGCCGGTGATCACGTTGATCATCGGCAGCGCCCCGAGCAGCTTCCAGCGCAGCTGCGCGCCCACGCCGTCGCCGGAGAAGCCTGCCGGCAAATGCTGGGAGATGTCCTCGACCACCGGCCGCAGGGCCAGCTCCGAGGCGAAGAAGTGCAGGATGGCGGAGTAGGCCACGGCGAGGCTGGTGCCGGCCGCGACGATCAGCCCCGAGTAGGGCGGCAGGCCGAGCTCGATCGGGACGAAGATGGCCACCGGGAGCACGACGAACACCAGCGGCTGCCACCACTCGCGCGTGACGAACTCCAGCGGCAGGCCCACCGCGGTGCGCCACGCTTGCTCGGCCCCCACCTTGCCGCTGCCGCCATCCACCCAGTCCCGCAGCGGCTTGGAGCTGCGGCTGACCTTCCTCGCGCCGGCCGCCAGCGCCACCAGCACGCAGGCCCACGAGAAGACCAGGACGCGATCGAACTGCGCCGTGGTCATCTGCTGGTAGAGCGAGAAGATGCCGATCGTGCCCAGCGTGACGGTGAGCGCCGAGACCAGCTCGAACGCCAGATAGGCGAACAGGTACCGCTTGCCCAGTCGCTGGTACAGCCAATGTGTCAGCCGGGCGATCATGGCTCGAATTGTGGCGCACCGGCAGGCGGGCCGGCCGGTGGGCGCTGGAGAGCCTGTCTAGCTAGGGACCCTGCGGCGTGGGCACCGGCTTGGTGCCCTCGAGCTTGAACGGCGTGGGCACGAGCGGAGCCTGGCCCTTGCCGATGCGCGAGAAGCGCTGGTGGCCCCACAGATCCGGCGGCTCGACGAAGCACGGCGGCAGTGTGGTCATCGAGTTCTCCACCGGGTTGAGGCGGCCGACCGGGTCGGTGGTCCCGTTGCCCTGCGGGTGGTCGGCAAGGCAGTCGAAGCTCTCCAGGATGCCGAGCTTCTGGGACCGCGGGTAGATGTTGGCCGCCGGGTACGCGTTGCCGCGGTCGTACTGCGGCGGGACCTGAGCGATGCCCCCGCTGTTGCCGTTGATCGCGCCCGAGAAGCCGAGCATGTAGCGCGGGATGTTGTCCGCGAACCGCGGCAGCTTGTAGTAGAGGGCCGCCGCGCCGTTGCCGAGGAACGCGGCCAGCTGCGTCTGGGCGTAGTTGGCGTAGGACACGATCGGGTTGAGCTCGGGCAGGAAGGTGTGCAGCCCGCCGAACAACGGCCTGGCTCCGCGCAGGAAGCGGGCGGCCTGCGGCAGGTCGCGCGGGGCCGCGTTGATCACCGGGCGCAGGTTTTGGAACAGGTGCGTGAGGTCGGGCGCGGCGTTGCCCAGGTCACGGACGGTCGGGCCCAGCTTGTCGGCCACCGGCTTCAGGTTGTTGACCAGCGGGTGGGTGTTGATAGCGAACGTCTGGAGCCTGGCGAGCGTGGTGCGCGACTCGTCGAGGAACGTGGGGAAGATCGAGAACGTGCGCGCCAGGGCCTCCTGCTCGGCCGCCGTGGCCGAGAACGTGGCGTGCGAGTTGAGGACCAGGTCGTGCAGCTGGCCGTAGCGCTGGTTGAGGGCCGCGAACACGATCCCGGTGTTCCTGACGAC
>JAXDIC010000040.1:0-3847 GCA_034664185.1 Thermoleophilaceae bacterium | reverse complement strand
AACCCCGTGGTGGATGAGCCCCTGCGCTCGTTGCCGCGCTACATGCTGGTCGTCTTCCCCATCTGGATGTGGGGGGCACGCGCGTGTGAGCGGCGCGGGGTGACCAACGCCGCGCTGGTCGCCTCGGCGGCGGCCCTGGCGTTCCTCACCGCGGAGTTCGCCAGCTGGCAGGTGCTGGTGTAGGACTCAGGCGGGCGGCAGCTCGAGCCAGTCGATCTTCTTGCCGCAGAGCGAGCCGAGTCGTGCCGGCGGCACGGTGACCGTCCGCGTGCCCGCGGTGTCCCGCGTGAAGACCACGGGGCCCACCACGTTGTAATGCTGGCTGCCGGCCTTGTAGAAGGGCCGGCCGACGGCCGTGACCTCCACGACCGTCTTGCCGTGCGAGATCAGGAAGCCGACCGGGTGCCAGATGCCCGGCACGCCGTTGTCGTTGACCGCGTAGCCGACGCGATCGAAGGTCGGCCTCCGCAGCGGCCTGACGTAGACGGCGACGCCGGTGCCCATGCTGCCGGAGATCCACGCGTGGTAGCCGCCCCGCTGAAGATCGACCTCGGCTGACGCGGACCCGCCAATCGCGACCTTGTCCTCCGGGGGCTTGAACAGCTGGCCGTAGTGGTAGTTGACCCAGCTGTCGGGGTAGACGGCGACCACCGGGGCGGGCCCCGACTCCACCGCCGCGCGAACGCCCACGCCCAGGCCGCGAGCCCGCGCGAACAGCCTCCGTGCGGCGCCGTAGCGCGGCCGGCCGCCAGCGCACCTGAGCGGTGCCGATCCCTGGAACCCATCGATTCCCATCGGCAGGTGGTCGCGCGGTGGCGGTCCGGTCCGCCGGTACACCAGGTACCTGGCTGTCTGGTAGATCACGCGGTAGTTGGACGGCGGCTGGCTGTGGTACGGGCGCTTGCGCTCGAGGAGCAACGGGAAGCTCTCGATGTGCCCGAGCTGGTAGTCGTCGAAGTCCAGCGGCCGATCCCTGGGCACGTTGCCCGTGGCGCGCAGCTCCCTGGTGGGCCAGCGGAACGCCCGCTCGATCCACGGCTTCGAGTCGCGAAGGATGTACGGGGCCCACTCCTCGAAGTCGTCCACCAGGATCGGGCCCTGCCCGCGGGTGCGGTCCGCGATCCTGCCCAGCTCGATGAACCGGTAGCGCGGCGTGGTCCACACGCCGGAGTACACGTAGGCGGTGGACGTCACGGCCCCGGCGGCGAGCAGAGAAGCCGCGGCCAGCGCCACCACCAGCGCCACTCCCCGCCGCCGTGCCAGCGCCAGCAGGCCGGCGGCCGTGGCCACGCCCAGCGCGGGGGCGATGGCAACGTAGGTCTTCGCGTCGTAGTAGATCGACGCTCGCGGCGTGATGACGATCACCGCCGCCGCTCCCGCGAGCACGGTGAGGGGGATGGCGAGGTTGCGCCGCACGAGCGCGTACAGGACGCCGACCACGGCGAAGCCGGCCGCCATCCAGATGCCGATGTCGGTGGAGTTCGGCGCGTCCGGGACGGTCAGCCGGTAGTCGTGGGCAATCCACACGTTCCATGCCTCGCGGAACGGGACCGGGCCGAGCAGGTTGGCGAACTCGCCGCTGCCGCTGGAGATGCTGGCCGAGGCGGCGCTGAACAGGCTGAGCGTCTCCAGGATCACGGGCACTCCCAGTGCCACCACGACTAGAGCCGCGACGGCGAGGGGCTTGAGCGCCTGGTAGGAGCGCGCACGCCGGGCGCGCCAGCCCACGACCGCGAGCACCACGAGGGCCGGCGGCCCGATCCACGCGGCGGCCCCGGGACCGAGGTTGGCGACCGCGGCGGCGCCCGCCATGGCGGCGGGCAGTAGCGACCGCGGCCCCAGCGGCTGCTCCAGCGCTCTGGCCGCCAGTGCCGTGGTGGTGTACACGGCGAGCGGCATCACCAGCTCCTTCGTGCCGCCCTGCGCGTGGTACGAGTACATCAGGTAGCCCGTGCCCGCCAGCACTCCGGCCGCGGCGGCCAAAGCTCGCGGCATGAGCAGCGTGCGCAGCAGCGCGTAGGCCACCAGCGCCATCATCGCCAGTACCAGCGCGCTGAACGGAGCCCACAGGTGGAACGGGCCGACGCCCGTCAGCACTCGCGCAAAGACCGGCCAGGCATAGCTGCCCAGCGGGTACCCCAGTCCGAGGTCGCGGGTGGCCGCGTGCACCGAGTCGACCTCGGCGTGGTCCTCCTTGGCGTACCCCTTCGCGATCTGCTCGACCAGCGTGATGTGCACGGCGGAGTCGCCGTACATCCCGTAGCCGAGCATCGCCGAGCGGCCTGTGCCGGCGACCGGAGCGAGGCCGATCGCGTACGCGACCACCACCGTCAGCGCGGGCCACAGCACCGTCCGGTCCATCCGTGGCCGCGCACCCGTCCGGCGCGCGTCGCGCGCGGTGAGCGCCAAGCCGGCCACGGCCACGACCGCGGTGACCGCCACCGAGACGCGCCCGCTGAGCCCGATGGTCAACAGCACGGTGGTCACCGCGATCCCGGTCAGGAAGCCGGCCGGCAGCGTCAGCACGCCGAGGTCCGCCCGGCTCAGGCGCGCCAGGAGCCAGCCAAGCCCGGCCGAAGCGACCAGGATCAGCGCGGGGACAAGAAGCCACGCCGCGAGCAGGGTGGTGGGAGACCGCAGGTCCAAGGGCGGCCAGACACCTTAGAGGCGCGTCGGCGCTAGCTGCCCGCGGGGCCGCCGCCGCTCGGGCGATCCGGGCACTATTCCGGGCTTGACCATCTCGATCGTGATCGTGGTGTTCGAGGAGGGACCGGAGCTGGTGGTCGTCCTCGACGAGCTGACGCGGCAGTGCGGCGATGGCGACGAGGTGATCGTGGTGCACAACACCTCGCGCGACGGCACCGCTCGGCGCGCGGCGCGGCACCCCGGCGTGACGCGCGTGATCGAGACGGGAGCCAACCCCGGGTTCGGAAGAGCCGCCAACCTGGGTGCGGCGGAGGCGTCGGGCGACGCGATCCTGTTCCTCAACCCGGACGCCGTGCCGGAGCCCGGCTTCCTCGACGCGCTGCGTGCCCCGCCCGATGGCTGGGACGCGTGGATGGGGCTTGTCGCGCTGGCCGACGGGGCGCACGTGAACACGGCTGGCGGCGTGCTGCACTTCCTCGGCTTCGGTTGGACCGGGCGCTACGGAGAGCCGGTCGAGGCGATCGGCGCCGATCCGGAGGAGGTGGGGTTCCTGTCCGGCGCCTGCTTCTGCGTGCGCCGAGACGCCTGGAGGGAGACCGGCGGGTTCGCCGAGTCGTTCTTCCTCTACGTCGAGGACGTGGATCTCTCGCACCGGCTGCGGCTGGCCGGGCGGAGGTTCGGGGTCCTGCCCACGGCGCGCGTGCGGCACGACTACGAGTTCTCGAAGGGGACCTACAAGCTCCGGGAGCTGGAGCGCAACCGCTGGCTCTCCATCCTGCGCTGCTACCCGCCCGAGCTGCTGGCCCTGGTGCTGCCCGCGCTCGTGCTCCTGGAGTTGCCGCTCCTGGCGTACGCGGCGACCCACGGCTGGGGCCGCGCCAAGCTGGGCGCGATGGCCAGCGTGGTCGGACACATGCCGCGCGTGCTGCGCGAGCGGCGCGAGGTGCAGAACGGCGCGGTCGTCAGCGCCGCGGACTTCGCCCGGCCGATCCGCGCCGAATTGGGCTCGCCGTTCTTCGGCGCCGCGGCGCGGTCCCCGGCCGTCACCGCGGTCCTGCGCGCCTACTGGTGGGCGGTCAGGCGCGCGCTGGGGCTGCTCCGGCGCTGACCCATCCGGCCCGCGCGCGCGTCCGCCCAGCCCTCGGCCACGGCCCTGACGGCCGCCCGGCTGCGCAGGACCAGCGCGGCGTGAGCGGCGAAC
>JAXDIC010000039.1:0-2650 GCA_034664185.1 Thermoleophilaceae bacterium | reverse complement strand
CGACCCGAGACCGAACGGCAGAGCCACTACTTCCATGTCCGGCCGGCCGAGCAGTTTGACGCGATGATCCACATTGACACGACGCGAGCCTTGGAGCCGCTCGAGCTGACCAGTGAGTGGATCGCCCGAGAGCTGCCCGAAACCTATCCAACCGGCCTCTAGCACATTCGACTGCTCCCCCGCTTCACTCACGAGCCGAACAAAGGTGTGCGCGAAGGGTACTCGGGCGGTAAAAGCAACGACGGCGTCCGCAAGAGGATCGGGTCAATCAGTCAGTCAGATCTCCCTTGGCGTCCGCGGATATCTGAAGAGGAAGTAGTCGCTCGCTCGACCCGCTTACGCATTTTTGGGGTGGGGTCCTCGCCGTAGCGGTCGATGACCTGCTGGTAGGCGGCCAGCGCCTCGGCGGGCCGCCCCAGCGCACCGAACATCGCACCCTGGTTGCCCAGCGCCGCGGCGACCCGCTCACGCAGGGCCGGGGCGGGGTCTTCGCCGTAGCGGTCGATGACCTGCTGGTAGGCGGCCAGCGCCTCGGCGAACCGGCCCAAGTTACCGAACACCACACCCTGGGTGTACAGCGCCGCGGCGACCCGCTCGCGCAGGGCCGGGGCAGGGTCCTCGCCGTAGCGGTCGATGACCTGCTGGTAGGCGGCCAGCTCCTCGGCGAACCGACCCAGCTCACCGAACACCGCACCCCGGGTGAACAGCGCCGCGGCGACCTGCTCGCGCAGGGCCGGGGCGGGGTCCTCGCCGTAGCGGTCGATGACCGCCTGGAAGGCGGCCAGCGCGTCGGCGAACCGGCCCAGCTCATGGAGCGCGACACCTTTTCTGCGCAGCGCCGCGGCGACCTGCTCGCGCAGTGCCGGCGCGGGGTCCTCGCCGTAGCGGTCGATGACCTGCTGGAAGGCGGCCAGCGCGTCGGCGGGCCGACCCAGGGCCGCCAACCGCAAACCCTGGTTGTACAGCGCCGCGGCGACCTGCTCGCGCAGTGCCGGGGCGGGGTCGTCGCCGTAGCGGTCGATGACCGCCTGGAAGGCGGCCAGCGCGTCGGCGGGCCGGCCCAGCTCGCCGGCATGTCCTCCGGGAATGTCACTCGCCACCGACTCTCACCGCGCTCGACAGTCAGCTCGCGGCGGGACGCGGGACGAATTTCCAGACGCCGTAGCGGATCAGAAAGATCGCGGCGGCGATGGCGAGCACGAGCAGCGCCAGCACACCGAGCTCGAGCAGGAGACGGTTCAGCTCCTTGTCCGACTGTGGCTGCTCAAACTCCGCGGTCACGATCAGCATCCGCCGGACAGTGGCGATCAACCCGATGTATAGGAATGGCTCGGCAGCGATCTCGTGGTGCAAGAAGTCGGTACGCAGGGTGTAGGCGAGTTCGGCGATGATGAGGGTGAGCAGAGTGCGTTCCAGTACTAGCACACCGCCCTCGAGCGTGCTCACCTGGCGGGTCACGACTTGGATGACTGCCCCGAATGTGCCGATCACGACCAGTACGGCCGCTGCCGCGAGCAGCAGGAAGGCAATGCCGTAGATCGCTTCCTCAAAGCGGTTGACCAACATTCCGACGACGGTGCCGGTTCTGTCGCGTTTGGCGCTGCCTTCCTGATCAGTCATCGCTTGCCACCTGCGAGCAAGATCGCTCCGTGGGCTGATAGCACCGCCAGGACCATGTTCCCCAGCGATTCATGCGGTGAAGAGGACGCACTGATGAGTGGGAGCCGTCCGGAACCTGCGCAAGGCGGCCACAAGAAGAAGCGTCCACGGCAGTCATGCCGCGCATGGAAGAGGCGACCGGGTCCATGATCCCGATCACCTTGTAATCGGTGGTGGTCGCCAGCTTGTAGGCCAGCGTGTCCTTGGACCTCAGCCGCGCCAGCAACCGACGGCGACCCGCAAGCCCCGCCAGCGGGGGCGCTTCGGTTGTCACGAGGTCACCCACCATCCAAGTGGTTGCTTCGAATCTCGCCCCAGACCAAGTCCTTCGTATCTCGGAGTGAGAATCACCGCGGCCAGCACGCCGTGAAACGCCTTCGGACAACGAGTCTGGCAACCCGATGCGACCGCCGCGTGCACCCACCAAGCCGGAAATTTCCACACCGATTCGTCCTGTCAGCATGAGCGTCGAACCTGGCGGCTGCTCGCCAGTCCGCGACCGCAGCAGCGTGTACCCGGCCGGTCAACGGCAGGGAACCCATCGGACGGGATAGCCTCACCGCAACGGCGAGACGGACGCCTACCAGCGCTGCCACCGTCCACCGCGGCGACGAGAACGTCGTCCCGCTCGGGCCGCCCGGTATCGGATACATGTGTAATACGTGAAATGCTGGACAAACACGCTTTCGCGCATTTTTGTGGCACCAGATCGAGGTGTCTTTCGAGGCGGCGGTTCATCACGCGTCGGCGCTGGGGTGCGGCGGGCGCTCCCCGTACGGTGTAGGGCTGATCGTCGATGGTGGAAGCGGTGTGCCAGCTATCTGTATGCGTGTGCGCTACCAGGTTGCCGTGACCGGCTGATACTGACGCGCCCAGGCTTGGGCGGCCATTTGGGTTTGGTGGCGGGTTTCGCCCTGGGTCGGAATCAATACTGCACCGGGTGGTCATCGTCGGAGAGGGGGACGCTGATGGCTTGGTCGATCAGGTCGGC
>JAXDIC010000009.1:0-2685 GCA_034664185.1 Thermoleophilaceae bacterium | reverse complement strand
GCGCCGAGCGCTCCGGCGAAGGCGATCAGCTCCGGCGGGGAACCCTCGGCGGCGGCGGCGAGAACGGACGGCCGCGTGGCCGCAGCCAGGGCGCGGGACACCTCGTGCGCACGCGTCGCCGCCTCGAGAATCACGTCGCGATCGCCGGCGCTGAACGACAGCGAGTCCAGCAGCTTGGCCAGGCGCCCCTCCGGGATCCGGTGGGCGGCAAGCGCGAGTACGAGCCGGTCCCGGCGCTCGCACTCTCCGAGCAGGGCCAGCGCTCGCTGCGCCAGCGCCGGATCGCCCAGCCCGAAGTCGGGGTCGATCGCCGTGTCGACGTGCAGATCGGCGAGCGCGCTCAGCGCTCCCGGCGCGTCAGGCTCGCGCGCGAGCAGCCGCAGCTCGGTGCCCAGGCGCGCTCCGCTCACCGTCGCCAGCGCTCCGCCGGACACGGCGGCCCGCGCCAGCGCCAGGGTGTGGGGATCGGCGCGAAATTGCAGCCGGGCCGCGTAGCGGGCGAGCCGCAGCAGCCGCGTCGGGTCATCGACAAAGCTCTGATCGTGGAGCACCCTGAGGACCCTCGCCTCGAGGTCCTCGACCGCGGTGAGCGCCGCGATGAACTCCCCCGCCCGCTCGCCGCCGAGTGCGATCGCCGCGGCGTTGACCGTGAAATCCCGCCGCCGCAGATCCTCGTGCAGCCCGGCCGGCGTCACGTCGGGGAGTGCCCCGGGTCGCGAGTACGTCTCACGCCGCGCCTGCGCGAGGTCGTAGCGGAAGCCGTCCAGCTCGACCGAGGAGGTGTTGAATCGATCATGCACGCGGCGTGCCCCGCCCAGCCGGTGGGCGACGAGGTCGGGATCCCCTTCGACGACCAGGTCGAGCTCGCGCGGCTCGCGCGCAAGCAGGAGGTCACGCACCGCCCCGCCGACCAGGTACACCGGCGGCTCGTCCGCGAGGCGTTCCAGCAGCGGCGCTGACGCCGGGAGCTCGCGCACGCGTTGTAGGAGCTCAGGCGGAGGCGGAATGTCCACGGTTAGATCTTCGCGGTCTTGGAGCCGAGGCGCTTCTCGATGACTAGCATGACCGCCATGCCGAGTCCCGGTCCGCGGCGTCTGTGGCGCTGGGGCATCGCCGCCGTCGTGCTGCTGCTGCTCCTCGCGGGCGGTGCGGTGGCGTTCGTGCTGCTCCACGCGCCCGGCAACGTGTCGCACCCCAATCTGTCGTTCACCAGCTCCACCACGAGCACGAGCACGACCACGACCACAAAGGCCAAACGGCCCGTGGTGCTCAACACGTTCGAGTGGCCCCGCTACGGCTTCGACGCCGGCCGCACCCGGTTCTTCGCGGCCAGCCCTCGGCTCGGCCCGCCGTTGCACGTGGGCTGGCGCTTCAACGACTTCGCGCTGCTCGAGTTCCCGCCGGTGATCTACCGGAACACGATGTTCCTGCTCGATGACCACGGCTCTGCGAAGGCGATCAACAAGCTCACCGGACGCGTCCTGTGGGCGCACCATGTCGGAACCCTGGCGGCGGCCTCGCCGGCGATCGGAGTCCACGAGGGACTGGTGTTCATGCCCGTGCTCTCGACGAACGGGCACCGCCCGGGCAACGGCCGCTTCGTCGCTCTGTCGATGAAGTCCGGCCGCGTCGTCTGGTCGCGGACGGTGGGCGCCGGCAGCGAATCCTCGCCGATGGTCTGGGGCTCGACCGTCTACTTCGGCGACCAGAGCGGGCGCATGTACGCGCTCCGGGCGCGCGACGGTCATCAGTACTGGACCTACCAGGCGAGCGCCGCGATCAAGGGCGGCCCCGCCCTCTCAAACGGGATCCTCTACTTCGGTGACTACGCGGGCCGGGCCTATGCCGTCAATTCCGACACCGGTCATCAGGTCTGGGCCGTGAGCACCTCCGGGGCGCGCTTCGGCATCGGATCCGGAGAGTTCTACTCCACGCCTGCCGTGGCGTTCGGGCGCGTGTACATGGGCAACACCGATGGACGCGTCTACTCGTTCGCGGCCCGGACGGGTCAGCTCGCGTGGGCCACGGGGACCGGAGCGTATGTCTACGCGTCGCCCGCGGTGGAGAACACACCGGGACTCGGGCCGACGGTCTACATCGGGTCCTACGACGGCAACATGTACGCGTTCGATGCTCGCTCGGGTGCCGTGCGCTGGACCCACAACGCCGGAGCGAAGATCTCCGGTGCGGCGACGATTGTCGGGAACGTCGTGTACTTCTCGGTGCTCGGGGCCCACAACACGCAGGGGCTCGACGCTCGCACCGGTCACCAGGTGTTCTTCTACCCCGACGGCGCGTTCAATCCCGTGATCGCCGATCCCGGCGCGATCTACCTGGTCGGCTACACGGTGATCTACCAGATGCTGCCCCGCCGGCCCCAGGCCGCGCGGCCAGCAGCTTCTCACTCCCGGCCCCGTTCCCGTCCACGGCAGCGTAGACTTAGCGCTCACAGGACCAAGACCACCCACCGACCGCGCCGCAAGTAGCCGCCCACGGAACGTGCGTTCTGCCTGGCTTGCTATGATTACGGGTCTATGCGTTGTCGTAGTGGAAGTCACTGTCAGCAGCCGGCCCTGAAGGGTCGACGGTTCTGCGCGGATCACTCGGCGGAGCTCGATCGCATGCGCGAAGAGCTCAAGGATGCAGCCGCTGCCCGCATTGGTCGCGGTCGCCCCAAGAGGTCGT
>JAXDIC010000377.1:0-3254 GCA_034664185.1 Thermoleophilaceae bacterium | reverse complement strand
AGGAGTTTCCTTTCGTCGAGCCAGGCGATGATCTTCTCGACGGTCTCGTCGGTGTCCTCGTCCTCGATGATCTGGCCTGCCTGCTTCTCGGGCGGTGGGTTGATGGCCAGCACGGAGGTGCGCTTGCCCTCGCTGCCCACCTTGCCGGCCTCGATCTCGGCGTCGCCTATGGCCTTGGTGTCGAGCGGCTTCTTCTTCGCGCCCATGATCGCCTTGAGCGACGGGTAGCGCGGCTCGTTGATGGCGTCGCCGACGGAGATGACGGCCGGGAGCTCCACCTCGACCGTGTCGTAGCCGTACTCGGCCTGGCGCTCACAGCGCAGCTTGCCCCCCTCGACGTCCATCTTGATCACCTGGGTGAGGGACGGCATCTCCAGGTGGTCGGCCACCACGGCGCCGATCGTGTAGCACTCGCCGTCGTCCGACTGCTGGCCCAGCAGCACCAGGTCGGGCTGCTCCTGCTTGAGCACCTGCCCGAGCGCGTAGCCGGTGGCGCACACGTCGGAGTCGGCCAGGGCCTCGTCGGTCAGGTGCACGGACCGGTCGGCCCCCAGCGAGACCGCCTTGTGCAGCGCCCGGACGGCGCTCTCGGGCCCCATGGTCACCGCCACGACCTCCTCCACGTCGACCGCGCCGCCTTCCTTCACCTGCATGGCGGCCTCGATCGCGTGCGTGTCGAACGGGTTCAGGTTCTTCTCACCGGAGCGGTCGAGGCGCTTGGAGTTGGGGTCCATGCGCTTCTCTACGGCCGCATCCGGGACCTCTTTGACGAGGACGCAGATCTTCAAGAAAGGCTCCTTCTGGTTCGGTGCGGCGGCGGATTCTAGCGGTTGACTGACGAGTCAATCGCCGCCCCCCTCCGACCGCATTCTGTTGAATCGGCGGCGTGAGCGACAGCGAGGCGAACCGCGGCTGGCTGCCCAGCTTCGTGCTGCTCAGCGCGATCTGGGGAGCCAGCTTCCTCTTCATCAAGGTGGCGGACCGCGCGTTCGCGCCGCTCCAGGTGGCGCTGCTGCGCTGCGCGCTCGGCGCCGCCGCCCTGCTCGTGGTGCTCGTCGTGCGCGGAGACCGGCTGCCGCGCGGCCGCGCGGCGTGGATGCACCTGATGGTGGCCGGGGTCCTGTTCAACTCGGTGCCGTTCGCCCTGTTCGCGTTCGGGGAGACGAAGGTCTCGTCCGTGGTGGCGGGGATCTGGAACGCGACGACGCCGCTGCACGCACTGCTCGTGTCGCTGGCCGTGCTCCCCGAGGAGCGGCCCACGCGCGAGCGGGTGGCGGGACTGCTGGTGGGCTTCGCCGGCGTGGTGGTCGTGCTGGGCCCGTGGAGCGGCCTGGGGGGTCGCCTGGTCGGGAACCTGGCCTGCATGGCCGCCGCCGCGTGCTACGGGCTGGGCTTCCCGTACACGCGCCGCTACCTCGCGGGGCGGACCGAGTCGGCGGTGTCGCTGTCCGCCGCGCAGGTGATGTGCGGGGCCCTGCAGCTGGCGCTGATCGCGCCGTGGCTCACCTCGGCGCCCGGTCACGTGCCGCTCGACTCCGTGCTGTCGATCCTCGCGCTGGGAGTGGCAGGGACCGGGCTCGCGTATGTCCTCAACTACGCCGTGATCCGGCGCGCGGGGTCGACGATCGCCTCCACCGTCACCTACCTGATCCCGCTCTTCTCGACGGTCCTGGGCGTGGTCGTGCTTGGAGAGAGGCTGGCGTGGAACCAGCCGGTGGGAGCGCTGGTGGTGCTGCTCGGCGTGGCCCTCACGCAGGGCCGGCTGACGAGACCGAGCTCCGGATGAAGTCGATGATCTCCTGCGTGGAGGCGCCGGGGGTGAAGATCTCCGCCACGCCCAGCTTCTTCAGCTCGGGGATGTCCTCGGCGGGGATCGTGCCGCCCACGGTGACCACGACGTCGTCGGCGCCCTGCTCCTTCAGAAGCGCGACGACCTTGGGCACCAGCGTCATGTGTGCGCCGGAGAGGATCGAGAGGCCGACCGCGTCCGCGTCCTCCTGGAGCACGGTCTCGGCGATCTGCTCGGCCGTCTGGTGGAGGCCGGTGTAGATCACCTCCATCCCGGCGTCGCGCAGCGCGCGCGCGATGATCTTGGCGCCGCGGTCGTGCCCGTCCAGCCCCGGCTTGGCCACGACGACCCGGATCTTCCTTGCGCTGCCGGCTTCCATGGGCGGGCGAGTGTAAACGCCGTCAGAAGACCGGCGTCTCGGTGTAGGTCCCGAAGACCTCCTGGAGCGCCTCGACGATCTCGCCCTCCGAGGCGTGCACACGTGCGCAGTCCAGGATCGGCTCCATCAGGTTGGCGCCGCTGCCAGCGGCCTGCTTGAGCTGGCCGAGGGCGTGCTCGACCTCGTCCCCGCGCCGCCGCGCGCGCACGGACTGGAGCCGGCCGACCTGCTTGCGCTCCAGCGCCTCGTCGATGCGCAGCGTCCGTATGGCCGCCTCGTCGACGTCCTGGTAGCGGTTGACGCCCACCACGATCCGGCGGCCGTCGTCGACCTCCTGCTGGTAGCGGAACGCGGCGTCGGCGATCTCGCGCTGCGGGTAGTTCTGCTTGATCGCCTCGACCATCCCGCCCAGCTCGTCGATCCTGCGGAAGTAGGCGTAGGCGGCCTCCTCCATCCGGTCGGTGAGCGCCTCGACGAAGTACGACCCGCCCAGCGGATCGATCGTGTTGGTCACCCCGGTCTCGTGAGCGATGACCTGCTGCGTGCGCAGCGCGATCCGAACGGCCTCCTCGGTGGGCAGGGCCAGCGCCTCGTCGTACGAGTTGGTGTGCAGCGACTGCGTGCCGCCGAGCACCGCGGAGAGGGCCTCGGTTGAGGTGCGCACGATGTTGACCAGCGGCTGCTGGGCCGTGAGCGACACGCCGGCGGTCTGGCTGTGGAAGCGCATCAGCATCGAGCGCTCGTCGCGGGCGCCGTAGGTGTCGCGCATCTCGCGCGCCCAGATGCGCCGCGCCGCGCGGTACTTGGCGATCTCCTCGAAGAAGTCGATGTGCGCGTTGAAGAAGAACGACAGGCGCGGCGCGAAGTCGTCCACGTCGAGGCCGCGGGCGAGCGCGTTCTCAACGTAGGTGAAGCCGTCCTTGAGCGTGAATGCCAGCTCCTGCTGGGCCGTGGAGCCAGCCTCGCGGATGTGGTAGCCGGAGATCGAGATCGGGTGCCAGCGCGGCATGCGCCGGGCGCAGAACTCGACCATGTCCGTGACCAGGCGCATGGCCGGGTCGACCGGGAAGCACCACTCCTTCTGGG
>JAXDIC010000297.1:0-3120 GCA_034664185.1 Thermoleophilaceae bacterium | reverse complement strand
GAGAGCCAGTTCGACGAGGACCAGGCGGCGGAGCTCGAGCGCAAGATCCGCAAGGAGCAGTTCACCTTCGACGACTTCCTCGCCCAGATGCAGCAGGTGCGCAAGATGGGGCCGCTCTCGGGGCTCTTGAAGATGCTGCCCGGCGTCAGCGGGCTGGGGCTGGGCGACCTCAAGGTCGACGACCGCGACCTCGACCGCCTCCAGGCCATCATCACGTCGATGACCCCGGAGGAGCGTGCCCACCCGGAGATCCTCAACGGGTCGCGACGACGGCGCATCGCGCGCGGGTCCGGTACCACGGTCCAGGCCGTCAACCAGCTCGTCAAGCAGTTCGGTCAGATGAAGAAGATGATGCGGCAGCTGCAGCAGGGCAAGATGCCGTCGCTGTCGCAGCTGGCCAGCGGCCGCTAACCTCTCCGCGCCTATGGCCGTGCGAATGAGACTGACGCGTGTCGGATCGCGCAAGAACCCGATCTGGCGGGTCGTCGTTGCTGACCAGCGCTCCCCGCGCGACGGGCGCGTGATCGAGACCATCGGCCGCTACAACGCGCAGACCGACCCGTCGGAGATCGTGCTGGACGAGGACCGGGTCCGTCACTGGCTGGCGCGCGGCGCCCAGCCGAGCGACACCGTCCGGCGCCTGATGCGCGTCAAGGGGATCGCGGCTCCCACGAGGTGAGATGAAGGACCTCGTCGAGTATCTCGCGAGGGCGCTCGTCGATCACCCCGACGAGGTTTCGGTCGAGTCCTTCGAGGAGGACGACGGCACGCTGGTGTTCGAGCTGCACCTGAACGAGGAAGACGTGGGCAAGGTGATCGGGCGCAGCGGGCGTACGGTCAACGCCCTGCGCACGGTCGTCCGCGCCGCCTCGGTGCGCGAGGGCAGGCGCGTCCTGGTCGACGTCGTCGACGATTGAGCGTGCGACCGGCCGGCCGGGTTGGGCGCGCCCACGGCCTGGACGGCAGCTTCTACGTCGAAGCGCCGGCGCACGAGCTGGCGGAGGGCACCGCGGTCGAGCTCGGCGGTCGCGACGCGACGATCGTGAGGCGAGCCGGGACCGATGCGCGGCCGATCGTCCGGCTCGACTGGGTCGACGATCGCGACGGGGCGGAGGCGGTGCGCGGCGAGACGCTGCTGGTGGCGGACGATGCGGCCGCGGCGGACTCCGGGAAGGGCGAGTGGTACGTCGCCGAGCTCGTCGGCTGCAGCGTCCCCGGGCTCGGTACGGTGCGCCGGGTGGTCGCCGCGCCGTCGTGCGACGTGCTCGAGGTGGGCGACGACGCCGTGCTGGTGCCGCTCGTCTCCGACGCGATACGGCGGATCGACATCCCCGCGCGCACCATCGAGGTCAACCGGCGCTTCCTCGGGCTGGAGAGCCCTCCGGCCGATCCACGCGGATGAAGGTCGACGTCTTCACGCTCTTCCCGGACTGGTTCGACTGGTTCGCCGATCAGCGCCACGTGCGCAACGCCGCGGCCGGCGCCGGGCTTCGGCTGAACGCGGTCGATCTCCGCGCCACCACCCCGCTGCGGGCGGGCCAGGTGGACGACACGCCGTACGGGGGCGGAGCCGGCATGGTCATTCGCGTGGACGTGGTCGAGGCCGCGCTGCAGGCCCGATACGCCGTCGACCCGGTCGAGCTGCCGGCGCGGCGCCGCGTGATCGCCCTCGCGGCCGGGGGGCGGCAGTTCGACGACGCCCTCGCCAGCGAGCTGGCCGCGGAGCCCGAGCTGACGCTGCTGTGCGGCCGCTACGAGGGTTTCGACGAGCGCGTCAACGAGCGCCTCGCCTCGGACGTCGTCTCGATCGGGCCGTACGTGCTCTCGGGAGGCGAGCTGGCGGCGATGGTCGTCTGTGACGCCGTCATCCGCAAGCTCCCGGGCGCGCTGGGCCACGCGGACAGCGCCGTGGAGGAGTCGTTCAGCCCGGCGCTCGGCGGGGCACCGGAGTACCCGCACTACACCCGCCCGCTGGAGTGGCGCGGCGAGCGCGTCCCGGACGTGCTGCTCTCGGGCAACCACGCCGAGATCGACGCCTGGCGGCGCGCCCGGAGCGACGAGAGGCGGGACGCGGCCGAGCCGCCGCCCTGACCGTCGGTCGGCGCCCCCGGCCGGCGCTCGGCCGGCGCCCCCGCCCGGCGCTCGGCCGGCGCCCGCGGTGACGCTCGCGCCCGGCGGTCGGCCGGTGCTCGATGTGGCCTTCGCCGGTCCCGAGCGCGCGTGGGCCTTCGCTACCATGCGCTGCCAGCGCGCGACAGCTGCCGCCTGCGGCCGTCGCGCCCTCTTTTTGCCATGAGCGGAGTGATCCAAAGCCTCGAGCGGGCGCAACTGCGCAGGATCCCCACGTTCCAGGCCGGGGACCGGCTCAAGGTCCATTTCCAGGTCGTGGAGGGCACTCGCCGCCGCACCCAGGTCTTCGAGGGCGTGGTCATCAAGCGCCAGGGCAGCGGCGCGCGCGAGACCTTCACGGTTCGAAAGCAGTCGTTCGGTGTCGGGGTCGAGCGGACCTTCCCGGTGCACTCGCCCAAGATCGAGCGCATCGAGGTGGCCAGCCGCGGCGACGTCCGCCGCGCCACGCTCTACTACCTGCGCGGCCGGGTTGGCCGGCGGGCGAGGGTGCGCGAGCGCCAGTACACCGGTCCCGACGCCGATCGCGACACGCTGTTGATGGGGCCGCCTGAAGGCGCCTCCGACGCGGCCGGCCCGCAGGAGGAGGCGGCGCCGGTGGTGGCTCCGCCGGAGGAAGCGGAGGTCGCCGAGGGGACCGAGACGGCTGAGGCCGAGGGCGCGACGCCCGATACCGCGGGCGGTCCGGACGAGGAAGCAATGCCCGACGCCGGCGCTCCCGACGACGGTGGTACCCCCGACGCCGCGGCCCCGAACGACGGAACGCCGGACACTGGCGCTCCGGCCGACACACCGCCGGACTCCGAGGCCAAGGGCGACGAGCCCGTCGCGGCGGCCGACGAGCAGGATGCGGGGGCGGAGGAGCGGGCGGCCGCCGCCGAACGCGGGGAGGAGCCAGAGGGGTCCGGCGGCAAGGACGCCGGCTCGCAAGAGGCGTGAGCGTGGCCCCGGTCGAAGAGCCGAAGACCGTCAATCCGGAGGAGGGCAAGAGGG
>JAXDIC010000282.1:0-2565 GCA_034664185.1 Thermoleophilaceae bacterium | reverse complement strand
ACCACGTTCGACTCGATCAACTTCCGATCGGGCACGGGCAACCAGGGCGGCGGCAAGGACGACCTGGCGGGCTACAACGTCAACTCGATCGTCCTCCAGGTCCCCACGTCCGACGTGACGAGGAACCACAAGACCGTGACCGGCCCGAACGCGAGCAACGCCGTGGTGGGCGTCTGGTCGTCCACGGAGCGGCAGCGGCTGCAGGTGACCAACGGCGACGGTCCCGGCAAGGGCAAGTTCGTCCAGGTCAGCCGGCTGGGCAACCCGCTGGTCAACGAGGTGGTCATCCCGCTGGGGAAGAAGGACCAGTTCAACCGCACCCAGCCCCAGAACGACGCGGCCAACTACGGCGCGTACGTGGTCAAGCCGGAGCTGGCGCACCTGATGAACGCGCTGTTCAACCTGGGCGTGAAGGAGACCGGTCGCACGGACATCGTGACCGCGCTCCTGACCGGAGTCCCCGGGCTGACGCAGATCGGCAGCAAGCCCGCCGCGGCGGACACGCTGAAGATCAACCTGGGCGTGCCCCCCAACCCCACGCCCAACCGGTTCGGCGTGCTGGCTGGCGACAACCAGGGGTTCCCGAACGGCCGCAGGCTCGGTGACGACGTGGTCGACATCGAGCTGCGCGTGATCGGTGGCTTCCTGCTGCCGGCCGACCAGGGCGGCAAGAAGCTCCCGCTGGGAGACGGCGTGGACCAGAACGACAAGTCGTTCCTGTCCTCGTTCCCGTACGTGGCGGCGCCGCGCGCGGGCTTCGATTCGGAGATCAAGCGCACGGAGCCGGGGCACGACCCCACGCCGGCGCAGCCGTAAGAGGAAGAAACCGGAGGGGCCCCCGGGGTGGCGGGGCCCCTCCCGACTCTTGAACCCTCCCGACACCGGAACGGACCACACGAGATGGCACTGAGACGGATCAACCCGATGGGCCTGGCGGTTGTGGCGACCGCGTTCCTCGTGGCCCTGGTCGTCTTCGGTCTTCTCAGCCGATCGCACGTCCCAAGCGTGCGCGGACCGGCATCCGACCCGGCGCCGGGCGACGTGCGCTCCACCGACGCCCGCATCGCCAGCCTGCAGGCCGAGATCCGCAACCAGCCGGGCGACACCGGCTCGTACGCGCTGCTTGCGGACGCCTACCTCCAGAAGGTGCGCGAGACCGGCGACGCGGGCTTCTACACCCGAGCCGGCGGGATCCTGGCCGTTGCCCGTCGGCGCGACCCGGCGAGCTCCCCGGTGGCCACGGGGCTGGGCACGCTGGCGCTGGCCCGCCACGACTTCCGCGGCGGGCTGCGCTACGGGCTGGAGGCCCACCGGCTGGCGCCCGCGGTGGTGCGCCCGCTGGGCGTGATCGTGGACGCGCAGGTCGAGCTCGGCCGCTACGGCGACGCCGCGCGCACGCTCCAGCGGATGGTGGACGAGAAGCCCAGCCTGGCCTCGTACTCGCGCGTCTCCTACTTCCGCGAGCTTCACGGCGACCTGGGCGGAGCGCTGGCCGCCATGCGGCTGGCCGTGGCGGCGGGCGGCGACGCACCCGAGAACGCCGCCTACGTGCAGTCGCTGCTGGGCGACCTGCGGTTCCAGAGCGGCCAGGTGCGCGCCGCCTCGCTCGCGTACCGGCACGCCCTGTTCCAGTTCCCCGGCTACCCGCCCGCGCTGGCCGGCCTGGCGAGGGTCGACGCGGCCGGCGGGCACCTGCCCCGAGCCATCGCCCGGATGCGAGCGCTGGTGCTGCGCCTGCCGCTGCCCCAGTACGTGATCGCGCTGGGCGAGGACGAGCTGGCCGCGGGCCGCGCCGGGCCCGCGGCGCGCGACCTGGCGCTTGTGGGCGCCGAGCGGCGGCTGCTGGCGGCGGCCGGCGTGAACACCGACGCCGAGATCGCGCTGTACGAGGCCGATCACGGCTCGCCGCGCCGCGCGCTGGCACTGGCCCGCCGCGCGTTCGCGGCCGCGCCCAGCGTCCGCTCGGCCGATGCGCTGGGGTGGGCGCTGACGGCCAGCGGCCAGCCCTCGCGCGGACTCGCCTATGCACGGCGCGCGCTGCGTCTGGGCTCGCGCGACCCGATGTTCCTCTACCACGCCGGGATGGCAGCCAGCGCGGCCGGCGAGGCGGGTGCGGCTCGCGGCTACCTGGCGCGCGCCCTGTCGCTCAACCCGCGCTTCTCCCCGCTCTACGCGCCACGCGCGCTGCGCGTGCTGAGGACGCTGCCATGAGGCGACTGTCGCGCGCCCTGCTCTTGGCCGCGGTGGCGGCGGCCATGCTGGCGCCGGCGGCCGGAGCGCACCCGCTGGGCAACTTCACCCTCAACCATCTCTCGCTCGTGAGCGTCTCGAGCGACCGCGTTCAGGTGCACTACGTGCTCGATCAGGCCGAGATCCCGACGTTCCAGGAGCGCGACATGGCGCCGGCACAGGTACTGGCTCGCAAGAGCGCGGAGGCGGTGCGGGGGCTGGAGCTGACCGTGGACGGCCGGCGTGTTCCGCTGGCGCTGGCCCCGGGGGGCCGGATCTCGTTCCCGCCCGGTCAGGGAGGTCTTAGGCTGACCAGGGTCGAGCTGGATCTGACCG
>JAXDIC010000279.1:0-8017 GCA_034664185.1 Thermoleophilaceae bacterium | reverse complement strand
AGCGCGACCTGCAGGAGCAGATGCAGGAGGCGTCCGACCAGCAGGAGTTCGAGCAGGCGGCCATGTACCGCAACCGCC
Source organism: Thermoleophilaceae bacterium (assembly GCA_034664185.1). Lineage (GTDB taxonomy): Bacteria > Actinomycetota > Thermoleophilia > Solirubrobacterales > Thermoleophilaceae > AC-37. The sequence continues at coordinate 7,939 of JAXDIC010000279.1, read as the reverse complement.
TCAAGGCCGTCCGCTCGCTGCTCGAGCGCCAGCGCATCTCCAACTCGGCGGTGGGCACGCTCGACGCGATCGCGGTCGCAGCGGAGGGCACCGACGCCAACGCGCAGGTCTTCCAGGTGCGCGACGGCGTGCTGGCCGACCGCCAGAGCTTCTACCTCGACAACCAGGCGGCGCGCGAGGAGAGCGAGGTGGCCGAGGAGTTCGTGCTCCAGTACTACGCCACCTCGCCGGCCATCCCGCCGCAGGTCATCCTCGCGCGCGACGTCGCGACCACCACCGGCGACGCGATTGCTCAGGCGCTGGCGGACCGCCGCGGCGCGCCCGTCGAGGTGCGCCATGCCGAGCGCGGCGACAAGCGGCGGATCTACGAGCTGGCGGAGCGCAACGCGCGCCTTGCGCTCGACCAGGACCGGCTGCGCTCCGAGCACCGCCGCACCCAGAGGATCGAGGCGCTGGAGCTGCTCCAGGCGGCGCTGGGCATGGAGCAGATCCCGATGCGCATCGAGTGCTTCGACATCTCCAACCTGGGCGAGACCCACACGGTGGCCTCGATGGTGGTCTTCGAGGGTGCCGCGCCCAAGAAGTCGGACTACCGGCGCTTCGCCATCCGCGACGTCTCGCAGGACGACTTCGCGGCCATGCAGGAGGTGCTCTCGCGCCGGATGGCCCAGTACGTGGCGCAGCGCGAGCGCTCGCCGCACGAGCGCGCCTACGACGAGAGCTTCGCCACCGCGCCGGGGCTGATCGTGATCGACGGCGGCAAGGGCCAGCTCTCCGCCGGGCTGCGCGCCGTCAAGCCGTTCCGCGACATGGGCGTGACGGTGATCAGCCTGGCCAAGCGGATCGAGGAGGTGTACCTGCCCGGTCGCAGCGCTCCGCTGATGCTGCCGCACGACTCCCCGGCGCTCCAGCTGCTCCAGCGCGTGCGCGACGAGGCGCACCGGTTCGCGATCGACTTCCACCGCGGCCGGCGCGACCGGGCCATGACGCGCTCCGTGCTGGACGAGCTGCCGGGAGTCGGCCCGGCTCGCAAGCGCCAGCTGCTCAAGCACTTCGGCACCCCGGAGCGGTTCCTCCAGGCGTCGAGGGAGGAACTAGAGGCAGTGCCCGGTGTTCCTGGCAAGGTGGCCCGCGATGTTTACGAGTACGTCCACAAGATCAGGTAGACAGGTGTCGTGAAGCCGACGCGCGAGAAGACCGGCCTGCTCGGTCGTGTGCGCGCCGAGCGGCGCTCACGCGAGCGCGACTCCGGCTCCGACAAGCCGGGCGGCATCGAGGACTTCGTGATCATCACCGGCTTCTCCGGCGCGGGCAAGTCGCAGGCCATGGCGTGCTTCGAGGACGCGGGCTACTTCTGCGTCGACAACCTGCCGCCGGAGATGATCAGCTCGCTGGCCGAGCTGTTCGCCCACGAGGGCAGCAAGGTGGAGCGCGCCGCCGTGGTGTGCGACGTTCGCGGCGGCACCTACTTCGAGGGCATGCTGCGCGTGCTGGACGAGCTGGACGAGCGCGAGGTGCGCCACCGCGTGCTGTTCCTCGACGCGTCCGAGGAGGTGCTGCTCCAGCGGTTCAAGGAGACCCGCCGGCGCCACCCGCTGGCCGAGGGCGGGCAGGTGACCACCGCCATCCAGGAGGAGCGGCGGCTGCTCACGCCGGTGCGCGAGCGCGCGGACGTCTGCATCGAGACCAGCGACCTCTCCGCTGCCCGCCTGCGCAAGGTCGTGGCCGACAAGCTGCTCCCGCAGGGAGTGCGCGGCAAGCTGGCCGTCACGTTCCTCACCTACGGCTTCAAGCACGGCGCCCCGCGCGACGCCGACCTGCTGTTCGACGTCCGCTTCCTGCCCAATCCGCACTACGAGTCGGACCTGCGCGACCTCACCGGGCTCGACCAGCCGGTGGTGGACTACGTCGAGCGCTCGGACGGCATCGACGAGTTCTACGAGCGGCTCATCCCGCTGCTGGACTACCTGCTGCCGTCGTACGTCCGCGAGGGCAAGGCGCACCTGACGGTCGGCATCGGCTGCACCGGCGGCCGCCACCGCTCGGTCGCCATCGGCGAGCACCTGAAGCGCGAGTACGTCCAGCGCGGCGAGTACATGGTCGAGGTCGTGCACCGCGACGTGGACAAGCCGCCGCGGCGCCCCTGAGCGGCGGCCCGCTCAGCAGCAGTCGTCGTCGTGCGCCGTCAGCGTGATGGCGGCGGTGCAGCAGGACTCGCCGTGCCAGGCCCTCCGCCCCTCGCGGACAGCCACGCCGCAGATCACGAGCGCGGTGACCGGGTCGGCCCACCACCAGCCCGCCACGGCGTTGGCTCCAAGCCCGATCAGCAGAGCCGCCGAGAGGTAGGCGCACAGGGTGGTCTGCCGGGCCTCGCTCTCGGTGGCGGGGGACGACAGGCGCTGGCCGACTCGCCGCTTGGCTCCCGCCAGCACGGGCATGGTGACCAGCGTGAAGGCCGACAGGCCGATACCCACGTAGCTCACGTCCGGATGGTGCCCTTCGGCCAGCGTCCGGACCGCCTCGACCCCGACGTACAGGGCCAGGGCGTAGAAGGTGGCTGAGATCAGCTTCTGGGCCCGGTGCTCGGCACCGTGCGACGCCGCGCGAGCCGATGCGAACCGCCAGATCAAAATCGAGCCCGCCAGGGCCTCGATCATCGAGTCGGCACCGAACCCGATCAGAGCGATCGACCCGGCCGCCAGTCCGGCGACCAGGGCGACGGTCGCCTCGATCGCGTGCCAGCCCAGTCCCAGCCAGGCCAGCAGCTTGGCGCGCCGGATCAGGGAGGCGCGCTCGTTCGCGGGCGGGACGATGGGGAGTGCGGCGCGCGTACCTGCTTCCATGCCTACCAGGGTAATCCAACCTGGCGGGCGCGCCGAGGCCCGCTGATAGCTTTTCTCCGGCCCCGCTGGGCCGTGCGGCCCGTACCCCGAGAGAAAGGAAGTACATGGCGTTGAAGGCCGGAATCAACGGCTTTGGGCGCATAGGCAGGAACGTCTTCAGGGCCGCGCACGCGCGCGGCGCCGACATCGACTGGGTCGGTGTGAACGACATCACCGACACGAAGACGCTCGCCCACCTGCTCAAGTACGACTCGATCCTCGGGCCGCTCCAGGCCGACGTCGAGGCCACCGACGACGGAATCCGGATCGACGGCAAGGAGATGCGCGTGTTCTCCGAGCGCGACCCCGGCGCGCTTCCCTGGTCCGACGCGGGCGCCGACGTGGTGATCGAGTCCACCGGCCTGTTCACCGACCGCGAGAACGCCTCCAAGCACCTCTCCGCGGGCGCCAAGAAGGTGATCGTCACGGCCCCGGCCACCGACCCCGACGTGACGCTGGCGCTGGGCGTCAACGACGACGCCTACGACCGCGACAGCCACCACATCATCTCCAACGCATCCTGCACCACCAACTGCCTCGCTCCGGTGGCCAAGGTCCTGCACGACGCGTTCGGGATCGAGAGCGGCGTGATGACCACGATCCACGCCTACACCGCGGACCAGCGCCTCCAGGACATGCCGCACAAGGACCTGCGCCGGGCGCGAGCGGCGGCCATCAACCTCATTCCCACCTCCACCGGCGCGGCCAAGGCCATCGGCCTGGTCATCCCGGAGCTGCAGGGCAAGCTCAACGGCATGTCGGTCCGGGCGCCGCTGCCCACCGGCTCGGTGGTCGACCTGGTGTGCAACGTCGGCCGCGCCACCTCCGTCGACGAGGTCAACGCCGCCGTGGCCGAGCGCGCCGACGCCGGGCCGCTCGAGGGCATCCTCCAGTACACCGACGAGCCGATCGTGTCGAGCGACATCGTGGAGTCGCCGTACTCGTCGATCTTCGACTCGGAGCTGACGATGGTGATCGAGGGGACGCTGGTGAAGGTGATCGCGTGGTACGACAACGAGTGGGGCTACTCCAACCGGGTCGTCGATCTCGCTGAGCGAGTTCTCTAGGTATCCCGGCAGGGGCTGACGCACTGGCGGCCTTCCACAAGAAGACCCTGCGCGACATGAGGGTCGAGGAGGGTCAGCGGGTCCTGGTCCGCGTCGACTTCAACGTTCCCCTGGACGACGGGCGGGTGACGGACGACACGCGCATCCGCGCGGCGCTGCCGGCCATCGAGATGCTGCGCGAGCGCGACGCACGCCTGGTGCTGTGCTCGCACCTCGGGCGGCCCAGGGGACACGACCCGACCACGTCGCTCGTGCCGGCGTCCGATCGCCTGCGCGAGCTCCTTGGCGGCTCCGTGTACCAGGCCCCGGAGGTGGTCGGCCCCGAGGTGCGCCGCGGGGCCGCCCGGCTGGCGCCGCGCGAGGTGCTGGTGCTTGAGAACACGCGCTGGGCGCCCGGGGAGACCCAGAACGACCCGTCTCTGGCCGCCGAGCTGGCCGAGCTGGGGGACGCGTTCGTCAACGACGCCTTCGGCGCGGCGCACCGGGCCCACGCGTCCAACGTCGGCGTCGCGCAGCACCTGCCGTCGGCCGCCGGGCCGCTGCTCGAGCGCGAGGTCAGGACGCTGACCGACGTGGTGGAGAGCCCCGCACGTCCGCTGGTGGTGGTCCTCGGCGGCGCCAAGGTGAGCGACAAGATCGGGCTGATCGACCGCTTCCTGGACATCGCCGACGCGCTCCTGATCGGCGGCGCCATGTGCTTCAGCTTCTTCCGCGCGCAGGGCAGGTCAACGGGCGACTCGCTGGTCGAGGAGGCCGGCGTGGACCTCGCTCGCCAGGCGCTGCTCAAGGCCGAGGACTCCGACTGCCGGCTGCTCCTTCCCACCGACCTGACGATCGCCGACCGCTTCGACGCGAATGCGGACCGGCGCGAGATCGACGACGTCGCGGTGCCGGCGGGCTGGATGGGGCTCGACGTGGGCCCGCGCACGCGCGAGGCGTATGCGATCGAGATCGCCGCGGCCGGCACCGTGTTCTGGAACGGGCCGATGGGCGCCTTCGAGATGGAGCCGTTCGCCGCCGGCACTCGAGCCGTGGCCGAGGCCGTGGCCGTGGCGCCGGGGGTCACCGTGGTGGGCGGCGGCGACTCGGCCGCCGCGCTCACGGCATTCGGGCTGGCCGACCGCGTGACCCATCTTTCGACCGGCGGTGGCGCCGCGCTGGAGCTGCTCGAGGGCAAGCCGCTCCCGGGAGTGGAGGCGCTGGACGATGCCTGACGGCCGCACCCCGTACGTCGCGGGCAACTGGAAGATGTACAAGACGATGGCCGAGACGCGGGCCTACGTGCAGAAGCTGCTCGGCCAGCTGCCGTTGGGCGACGGCGTGGGGGTGGGGCTGTGCGTGCCGTTCACGGCGCTGGCCGCCGCCGCCGAGGCAGTGGGCGACTCGGGGATCAAGGTCCTGGCCCAGAACATGCACCAGGCGCCCGAGGGGGCCTTCACCGGCGAGGTCTCCGCGCCGATGCTCACGGAGCTGGGCGTGGACGGCGTGGTGCTCGGGCACTCCGAGCGCCGCCGCGACGCGTGCGAGACCGACCGCGCGCTGCAGGACAAGGTGCCCGCGGCGCTGGAGGCGGGCCTCGAGCCGATCCTCTGCGTGGGCGAGAGCGAGGAGGAGCGCGAGGCCGGTGAGACGCAGCGCAAGCTGCGCCACCAGGTGCAGGAGGCCCTCGTGCGGGTGCCCGACGAGCAGCTGGCCGAGGTGGTGATCGCCTACGAGCCGATCTGGGCGATCGGCACGGGCCAGGTGGCCACGCCGGACCAGGCGCAGGAGGCGTGCGCGTTCATCCGGGCGCTGGTGGGCGACCGCTCGGAGGCCGCGGCCGGCGCCGTGCGCGTGCAGTACGGCGGCAGCGTGAAGGCGGACAACGCGCGCGAGATCCTCGCCCAACCGGACATCGACGGTGCCCTGGTCGGCGGCGCCAGCCTGGCCGCCGAGGAGTTCGCGCGGATCGTCGGGGCCGCGTTGCCGTGACGCTGCCCGCCGGTCCGGGCGCCCCGCCGGTCCCGTCGGTGTGCCTGGTCATCCTGGACGGCTGGGGCCTGGCGCCCCCGGGTCCGGGCAACGCGGTGGAGCTGGCGGACACGCCGGTGTTCGACGCGCTGTGGCGCGACTGCCGGCACACCCAGCTGACGGCGTGCGGGCGAGCCGTGGGCCTGCCGGAGGGGCAGATGGGCAACTCCGAGGTGGGACACCTCAACCTGGGTGCCGGGGCCGTCGTGCGCCAGGACCTGACCCGCATCGACGACGCCGTGGCCGACGGGTCGTTCGCCCGCAACCCCGTCCTGCTGGAGGCCTGTGCCGCGGGGCGCGAGTCGGGTCGTCTGCACCTGCTGGGGCTGGTGTCGAAGGGCGGCGTGCACTCCGGCTGGGAGCACCTCCGGGCGTGCATCGAGCTGGCGGCCGCGGAGCACGTGCCGGACGTCGTCCTCCACGCCTTCACCGACGGCCGCGACACCCTGCCCGACTCCGGGCTCGGGTACGTGGAGGAGGTGGAGGGCTGGCTGGCCAAGGCGGGCGGCCGCGTGGGCACGGTCAGCGGGCGCTACTACGCGATGGACCGCGACACGCGCTGGGATCGCACCAAGCTGGCCTACGACGCCATGGTGCACGGCCAGGGCGCCGCGCCGCCGGCGCCGAGCGGCGCCGAGGCCGTGCGTGCCGCCTACGCTCGCGACGAGACCGACGAGTTCGTCAAGCCGACGGTGGTGGGGGAGGACGAGGCTCGCATCCGCGACGGCGACGCCGTGCTGTTCTTCAACTTCCGCCCCGACCGCGCGCGCCAGATGACGCGGGCGCTGGGCGAGCCGGACTTCGCCGAGTTCGACCGCGGCGGGGCGCCGCGCGTGCGGCTGACCACGCTGACCGAGTACCACGAGGACTGGGACTACCCGGTCGCGTTTCCGCCGGAGCGCCCCACGGTCACGCTGGCGTCGACGCTGGCCGATCGCGGCGCCGCCCAGCTCCACGTGGCCGAGACCGAGAAGTACGCGCACGTGACCTACTTCTTCAACGGCGGCGAGGAGCACCCGTACGGCGGCGAGGAGCGCTGCCTGGTGGACTCCGCCCGCGACGTGGCCACCTACGACGAGAAGCCCGAGATGAGCGCGCGCGCCGCGGCGGACGCCTTCGTGGGTCGCTGGCGGGAGGGCGACTACGCGTTCGGGATCATCAACTTCGCCAACCCGGACATGGTGGGCCACACCGGCTCGATCCCGGCGGCGGTCAGGGCGATCGAGACCGTGGACGCCTGCCTGGGCGACGTGGTGGCCGCGGTGCACGAGAGCGGCGGGGCCTGCGTGGTGACGGCCGACCACGGCAACGCCGACCACATGCTGGAGCCCGACGGCAGCCCCAACACCGCCCACTCGCTCAACCCGGTGCCGCTGGTGGTCACGGCGGAGGTGGGGGAGCTGCGCGACGGCGGCGTCCTGGCCGACGTGGCGCCCACGGTGCTCCAGCTCCTGGGCCAGGAGCAGCCCGCGGAGATGACGGGCCGCTCGCTGCTCGCGTGACCGACTGGCCGTTCAGGATCGACGCCCGCTCAGGGTCCGCCCGGGCGGGCGTCCTCGGTACGGCGCATGGTGAGGTTCGCACGCCGGCCTTCGTGCCGCTCGCCTCCACGGCGACCGTCAAGACGCTCCAGGCCGACGAGGTCGAGGCGCTGGGCTACGAGATGGTGCTGGGCAACGCGTTCCATCTGTTCATCCAACCCGGCGCCGAGCTGATCGAGCGGCTGGGCGGCCTCCACGAGTTCATGGCCTGGCGGCGCCCGATCATCACCGACTCCGGCGGGTTCCAGGTGTTCTCGATGGGCCACGGCTCGGTGGCCGACGAGATCAAGGGCCGGCGCGGCGACCGCCAGAGCCGGATCCTCTCGATCGACGAGGAGGGCGTGCGCTTCCGCTCCTACGTGGACGGCGGCGAGCGCTTCATGGGGCCGGAGACCTCGATGGAGATCCAGGCCGCGCTCGGGTCCGACGTGGCGCTGGC